>JAGDAL010000131.1 GCA_017959525.1 Lachnospiraceae bacterium
ACGGTACCGTAGCGGAAGGAAATCAACTGTGTCAATCCGCAAGGCTCAAAACGGGAAGGCATCAAGAACGCATCAGCCGCTGCATAAAGCTTCCGGGCTAAATCATCACTGTAGCAGATATTTGCGGAAATACGATCCGGATACTTCCATGCGTAGTGACGGAACATATTCTCATACTTCGCCTCACCGGTTCCGATGACAACCAACTGTGTATTGGAGTCTACTATGCCTTCGATACAGTAATTGATCAAATCCAGTCCCTTCTGGTCCGTAAGACGGGAAACCAGTCCGATCATATACTTCTTGGAGTCTACCGTCAGATCCAAGTCTTCCTGCAGACGTTCCTTGTTGATCTTCTTGAACTTCCGGAAGTTCTCCGCATTGAAGTTCTTGTACAACGCCTTATCCGTCTCGGGATTGTAAGACTCGTAATCAATACCGTTAATGATTCCCTGCATATCGAAATGACGGGAACCAAGCAAACCATCTAAGCCTTCGCCATAGTACGGAGTCTGAATCTCATTGGCATAGGTGGAACTTACGGTGGTGATGTAATCCGCATAAACCAGGCCACCCTTTAACATATTACCGGACTTATTGAACTCCAGCTTATCCGGAGTAAACAAATCCATCGGCAGTCCGGAGAGTCCCTGTAAGGTCTTCACATCCCAGACACCCTGGAACTTCAAGTTGTGGATGGTCATAATGCTCTTCATATTCCAGAAGAACGGATTGGCCTGAAATTCGGTTTTTAAATATACCGGAATCAATCCGGTCTGCCAGTCGTGGCAGTGAATCAAATCCGGCTTGAAATCAATGACCGGAAGCATGGATAATACTGCTTTGTCGAAGAAGGTGAACTTCTCCATATCCCATCTGGTCTCGCTGTAAGGATAAAAACATTCGAAATATTCTAAGTTGTCAATGAAGTAGTACGTAATCCCCTGGTACTCATACTCCATCACACCCACATATTTCACACCGATGAACGGTCCGCCGCCCATCTGAAAGCTGGTCTTATACTTAAACTGATCACGATATTTCGGAGGTATACAAGTATAATTCGGCAATACAACGCGAATGTCCCATTCATTCTTATCGAATTCCTTCGGAAGAGCGCCAACAACGTCCGCCAATCCGCCGGTCTTCACAAACGGTACACACTCACTGGATGCAAACAGTATTTTCTTCATGGCAAAAGCCCCCTTATTCGTTATTGTACCCCTACTTATTCATCCCAGTTGTGGAACACTTCCTGAACGTCGTCATCCTCATCCAACAGATCCAAAATACGGTTGATGCACTTCAAATCCTCTTCGTCGGTTAAGGTAACATAGGTCTGAGGAAGCATGGTAACTTCTGCGGAAGCCATTGGAATGTTCTCCTGCTCCAATGCCTCACGTACTGCGGTGAAGTCATCCGGTGCAGTCAATACTTCGTAAGAATCCTCTTCTTCAGAGAAATCCTCAGCGCCGGCATCCAATGCCATCATCATCAAATCGTCGGAATCCATATCACAGTCTTCCTTGGCGATGATGATCTGACCCTTCTCATCGAACATATAAGATACGCATCCCTGGGTTCCGATGCTTCCGTGCCCCTTGGTAAATGCGCTACGTACATTTGCAGCTGTACGGTTCTTGTTGTCGGTCAACGCACGTACAATAATTGCGGTACCGCTTGGGCCGTATCCTTCATAGGTAACGGTCTCGTAATTCACGGAGTTTGCATCTCCGGCAGCCTTCTTAATACCACGATCGATGGTATCGTTTGGCATATTATTTGCCTTAGCTTTGGCAATGACATCACGAAGACGGGAATTGTTGGCCGGATCCGGGCCGCCTTCCTTAACTGCTACTGCAATTTCTCTACCGATAATGGTAAAAATCTTACCCTTCGCAGCGTCGTTCTTCTCCTTCTTATGCTTAATGTTGGCAAATTTTGAATGTCCTGACATAAACTAAAAAATCCTTTCTAATCCTTCGAAATCTATGTTAAGTGTATCATTTTTCCAAATCATCATCAAGGCGGGACACGCGGACCTTGGTAATCCGTCGGCCTTCCACGTCTAAGATTTCAAAACGATACCCATAAGCATCAATGGTAAAAGTGGCATGTTCCTGTGGAATCTTGCCATACCGGTTAATGAGAAATCCGTTTAGGGTCTCAAATTCCATATCCGTAAAATCAATTCCTAAGCGTTCACCTACGTCCTCTAAGTTGACCAGGCCGTCCATCTCGTAGAAATCCTCAATCTTCGAGATTTCTTCGTGCTCGTCGTCATGCTCATCCTGAATATTACCGACAATCTCCTCCAAGA
>JAGDAL010000132.1 GCA_017959525.1 Lachnospiraceae bacterium
CGATACATGCTCTGCCCGCAGCACCACTTCCTTCGAAATCGGCTCGCCGTAAGCCGTACGGTAGAAGTTACCGCTCATCTCACGACCAACCATGAGTTTTCTCAAATCGTCCACGGTGGTTCCTTCCGACGGAACCGTATCAATGAGGACGCCGTCTCGAAGAACACTGATTGAATCCGACTGTTCCAACATCTCTTCCAAGTCATGGGAAATGAAGATGACACAGTTGCCCATGTCTCGCATTTTCTTCATGACCTTAAACAACTCCACACGTCCTTCGTGGCCCAACGCGGTGGTGGTCTCATCCACTACCAGCACCTTCGGGTTAAAATGGGTGGACTTCACAATCTCAATCAGCTTACGCTCTTCAAAATTATAGGTATCAATCACCGCGGTAGCATCGATGTTGGTAAATCCATAGGAATCCAACAACTCCTGCGCCTTGCGGTTCATTGCGTTCGTATGCTTAATTCCGTTGGAAATGAAATCGTCCTCTTTTCCAAGGAAAATATTCTCTGCTACGGTAAGGCCCGATAAGGTTCCCACTTCCTGTACGATAATGGCAACACCTTTCCGGTTGGCATCCACCTGGTTCAATGGATGAATCTCCTGTCCTTCCAAGAAGAACTGTCCGTGCTCCTTGGTATAGATACCGGTTAACATCGACGTGAAGGTAGACTTGCCGGAACCGTTCTCCCCGATCAATGCATGAATCTCACCCTTGTAGAAATCCAGGGTTACATGATTGACCGCATGGGTAATACCGAACTGTTTATCAATATCCTCTGCGTGTAATAATAACTCTGCCATACCCTTCTCCTTACTTTACAACTGCGCCCTTAATCGGCTTGGTGGTTAATGTAACAATGGTCAAAAGGGCCAATCCGGTAATGATGTTTTGTACCGTTGTCGGAGCTCCAAGAGCTACGAATCCGTTGAACATGAAGGAAATAATAATCTCGCCTACGACGATTGCAATCACCGGATGTCCGTATTTCTTGAATGCCAGTCCGAAGAAGGTTCCCATCAATGGGGTAAAGTTCCTGGACATGGACGCTAAGTTGGATGCAGATGTCATAGATGTTCCGTAACTAATGGTAAGGATACTCTGGATTCCTGCGAAGAATCCGCAGAGTACGAATGCCAGAATCTTGTACTTTCGGACATTAACACCCATATTCTGGGCCACCACTTCGTTGGTTCCAATGGCGTATGCATAGGTTCCCATCTTCGTATACTTTAAGATAAATCCACAGATAAAATAGGCCGAAAAAGCAATGACGATATTCCACGGATAATCACCGAACGCTCTGTAGTCGGTTGCCAACACGGACTCTTTTCCGTTGGCTACAAAGATACCGACTGCCTCATATACCAGCGATAATCCAACCGTTACAATCAGTGATGAAATCTGTAACTTCATGTAGACGATACCGTTGATGAATCCCATCAAAAGGCCGCTTAAAATCGGTGCGATAATTAATCCTGCGTAGCCAAAATACTTGCTGGCAGTTACTGCAATTACGGAAGATAATACGATATTGGCACCCACGCTCATATCAAATGGTCCCATAACACAGATAAAATACAGGCCGCAGCCTCCGATTGCATAAATGAAAGCAGTCTTAATATAAGTTAATACTTTGCTATAAGAGCCAAATGTTTCCGGCGCCAAAATCTTAAATACTGCCCAAAACAGGATGGTCATCAGTGCCAGAATCAGAATTCCGAACCACTGGCTCTCCCGTAATTTTTTCACATTCATTGTCCCGTTCTCCTCGTGTCGATTGGTTTTTGGTATAAAAACAGTGCCCATGCACCACGGATGGCTGGACGCAGGGCACTGTCTGTTCATTTCTTAAGATTAGTTATGACGAGCAATTACGTCATCGATGGAGAGTGATGATGCAGCCTTGTTCAATTCATCAAAGCTGTATCCAGCCATCTCTACAAGCTCTTCGTCGGTATATGGATCTGCATCAACGAAGTACTTCTCATAGTTGGTGTAATCATCCGGAGATGATACATACAGGTATGGGAACTGGATCTCATATCCGAAGGTTCCTTCTTCTTTTACGTAGTTACCCTGAACTGCGTTGTATACCAGCATGAATGCGAACAAAGGATCACAGAAGTGTCCACCGGATTCTGCAAACATACCGCCGTTCTGCAACTGATCTGCCAAGTCATCTAAGAAGTCAGTAGATACAACGTCAACCTTACCGGTCAAACCTGCGTTAGCGAAAGCACCGATGGAACCAACCAATGGATCTCCACCACCACCTGCAACAATCAAAGCATCCATGTTAGGAATACTGTTGTACAAAGACATTGCAGCTGCAGCACCTTCTTCGGAAGAAGTGTTTGCGTAAACCGGCTCACTCATAGTTGCCTGATCATCCGGATTTGCCTTGTTCCACTCTTCTACTGCCTGCTGATAACCTTTCCATCTCAACTGGAATGTTGCATCTCCAACAGTCCAAGCTTCCAAACCGATGTTGCGGTCACCCTTCTCTAAAAGTAAGTTTACTAAGGTATAGCCGTTGGTTACCCCATCCTCATGTACTGCACCTACGTAGTACTTGGAATTGCAAGCGGTCTGATATACCTCAGGGCTGTTCTCCTCAGAAATGATACGGAAGAACTGTGCAAGATATACTCCATACTCTTCACAAGTATTGATTGCTGATGTCATTTCAGAATCTGCAGAGTTACAAATGATAATTCCCTGGCAACCTGCTGCACACAGGGTCTCAACGGATGCGGTAACCTGCTCGGATACGTGTCCCTGATCTACCCACTGTGTTTTTACCCCCAACGCGGAAGCGGCCTTCTCAACAATCTTGTAGCACTGGCTACCTAATACGTCAGTCGAGCTCCAAATGGAAACTCCGATGGTGATGTCACTGCCGCCTGCCGGTGCACTGGCTGCTCCGGTATCTCCACCGGTCGATCCTGCTGCGCCACCACAGCCTACCATACCAACGGTCATCATTGCTGCGGTTGCTAAGGCTGCTACTCGTTTCATGATTCTTTTCATGTATGAACCCCCTTTATTACTGTTCTGTGATATTCTTTAAGCCATCCCTTAACAATATCTGTCCTGTCACACATTATCAGTCATATCCCGCTTTACCTGTTAGGACAGATTTGAAAAAACGCGTAGCACTTTTTTGGAATCATGCTACGCGCCTTACTTATTTTAATCCGGTCACTTCAAAGGACTTGCTTAAGTTTTCCCCGAATACCACCTGTGCCTCTTCAGCTGTCTTCTCATCGTAAGTCGCGGTCACGGTTACGGTATCACCGTTGGATAAATCACTGCTTTGATCAATGGAAAAAGAGATGCCTGCTACCACATTGATATACTGGGACAGCTCTTCCAAATCCTCGACGCTATCCATCTCTTCCAATGCATCCTTGCCACCGACCAACTCCAATTCCAATCCGTCATAATCGATGTTTACGGTTGCCTTACCGGAGCCGTTTTCTCCTTCGAATTCCACATCGATATAATTCGTAATATCTACAATGCCGTCGGGCGCCTCTTTGCCGCATCCCATCAACATCAGACTCATCACTCCAATGAGCACCCCTACTGTCATGTTCCGTTTTAACTTCTTCATCGTTCTTCTCCTGTCTTTAAAAATTGCTGTCGATATTCACTGGGTCGCACGCCCTGATATTTTTTGAATACGCGACTGAAATAATTGTAGTCGTCGTAGCCCACCTCGAAGGAGGTCTCCTCTAAGCTTTTCTGCTTCTTGGCAATCAACTCCTTCGCCTTTTCTACACGAAGCCTTGCGATAAACGCCATCATGGTCTCCCCGTACTTCTTGGAAAACGTCCGGGAAATATAGCTGGCATCCACATGATACTTCTCCGCGATTCCGGATAAGGTCAGATGCTCCTTGTAGTTCTTCTCGATGTCTTCGTGAATCCGCTCCGCTAGATCCTGTATGGAGCCGGTGTAGACTTCGTTCTTATCCACGCAGGCAAAAGAGGATAGCAGCTGGATGTTTTTGAATAAGCTGTCCTTATTCAACTGCATGCGGGCATAGCGCAGGGCATCGTTGATTTCTTCTACCTCTTCCCGCATCTTATTGCCGTTTTTCGCATCAAATAAAATCTCTGACAGTTGCACCACATACTGAGAGATATCCAACAGAGACCAGCTTCCGTCATCACAATGTTGTAAATCCGACGTTTCAAAGATTTGTTTTTTCAGCTCCGCCTTGCGACCTCTTTCAATCGCCTCTGTCATGATCCGCTCCACGGAGCGGGAAATCTTGCTGGCACTGACAACATTCTTGGTATGATTGGCCCAGAGAATCACATGGTTCCTGGAAAACGGACGAAGCATCAAAGCCGCTATCATCTCCCGATACACCACGCCAAAGGATTGTTCCTTGCCATCATTCTCCCGAAGCACAATGGTCAGCGGTCCTGTTACATCGATTGGGAATTCCATCAGGATTTCATTGGCCACACGGTTTAAAAATGCAGCTTCCGTATCCATACAGATTAAGAATTCATTGACCTTGGCGTTGTAACAGAATACATCCGCTTCCAACTCCGGACGAATCCGGTGCATGACCTTTAGAATGCGTCGCTTGATGTCATAAGACATCTGATGCATCTTGGCATGATACGCCCGACTCAACAAATCCATGTCATGGAATTTAAGGAACAAAACCGGCGGTTCTCCCACCTCCACCGGCATCTTGCCACCATAGAGTTCTGCAGAGAGCATGGCGGACATCTGTCCATCCTGTAACACGGACGATGCCTTCCGCTCCTTCTCCTTATATTTTTCCCATTCCTCTTCCTTGGCGTTATTGCTCTCCAATTGAGTAATGGCTTTGGCCAGCACATTTTTTAATTGTTCCTGTCCCACCGGCTTTAGCAAATAGTCCATGCCTCCGGCCACAAAGGAACCTTTTACTTTTTCAAAATCGTCATATCCGCTGACCGCAATGGAAATTACATCCGGATACTTCACCTGAAGTTCCCGAAACAACGTTATGCCATCCAAGAACGGCATATTGATATCCGATAACAGGATATTGGGCGACTCCTGTGGAATGCGCTCCAACACTTCCTGTCCGTCTTCTGCCGGCTCCAGGAAATCCAGCCCCATGGATTCCCAGTCAATGAGATTCCGAAGATTCTCCCGGCTCCAATATTCATCATCCGCAACTAACACCCGATACTTGGTCGTCGCCATAAAAATCCGCTCCTTCCCCCATAATCGGAATTCGAATCGTCACGCAGGTTCCTTCGTTCTCTGCGCTCTGATAAAACAATCCATAAGATTCCCCGAAGGCCATCTTGATTCTGGCATTCACATTCAAGATGCCGATGGAATCCCCCTTTTCAATACGATTGATTTGATTGGCTTCCAGCGCGGCATTGATTTCTTCCGTATCCATGCCCACACCGTTATCCTTAATTTCAATCCATAACTCCCCGTCTTTATGCCGGGCCACAATCTCTAGCTTTTTCTCCCGTCCCCGCACAAAACGCAGTCCGTGATTCAGCGCATTCTCTACAATGGGCTGAATGGAAATACGCGGGATCAAATCTTTTAACACATCGCCCGGTACATCAAAACTGTAACTGTCGATGAATCCATGTCGCACATCCATAACGTACAAATAATTCTGTACGTGCTGCAGTTCCTCCTGCACCGTGGCCAAGGTATCCGAAATGTTGATGCTGTACCGGAAGATTCCGGAGAGCGCCTGGCAAAGTTCGCTGACCATGGGGCAGTTCTGAGATACCGCAATACCGCTCATGGTATTTAGCGTATTATATAAAAAATGCGGATTGATCTGTGCCTGCAGGGCCTGATACTCCGTACGCTCCATCAACAGCTGATTCTCATACTGATGGAAAATCATATCCTGGATCTGGTCCAACATGTTATTAAACTCTGTGCCAAGCACCACCAACTCTTCACTCCAACCGGAGGTATCAATTCGCAGTTCCATCTCACCTTCCGCGATACGAACGACACGTCCTTTTAACTCCTCAATCGGCTTTGCAATCAAGGTAGACAGATAGATACCAATCACCGATGCGATAAAGGTCATGATTATGGCAACGCCCACCAGAATCTGAATCAACACCCGAAGGGTACTGTAGAGGTACGCTTTGGAGGTGAGCATATAAGTATGCAGATTGTATTTATCGAAGCTACTCTCGGTGAGATAGAATCCACCGTACTCACTTTTTAACTTCTCTGCGTCCTCCTGTTGCAACTCCTCCGATAACTCTGCAAACAAGGCTAAGCCCTTTTCCTCATTACCGGCGCTGCAAATCGGGATGTCTCCTACGCCTTGCAGCCACACCACTTCATCCTTAGTGGTGATATATTTTTGCATGACGTTCTTGAAAACAGAACTGTCAAACTCACAAACCAGATATCCGTATTGGGTACGAACTCCCGAGTATTCATGGAGCTTCATCACAATACGAATCACATCATCTTTTAACACGCGGTTATAATATCCGGAAACAAACAGTTCGGACGTATCGGAATCCACGTAGGTTTTCAGGGCCTCTGCATTAATCTCATCCTCCCCTTCATAGAGGTCTGCGGCAAAGGCCGTTACGGAAGAGCGATAGACACTGACCACCTTATCCTTGGAGTCGTAAATATAGACTGCCTGCAATCCATCATCCAAATCAAAGCGGCTCTCGGCAAAATCCGATGCCTCCCAATAGAACTTCTTCAGATTGGAACCATCCCGTAGTCTGTTTCGCATGTTATTGGTAAGGGCGGTTTCGGTATAGATGGTCTGCATTTTTACCACACGGGAATGGATTTCGCCGGCTAGCTCGTCCTGCATTTTCTCTAGGTACTCTGCACGACTGGACAGATTTTGTTGTTTCAATTGGTGTTTTGACGCGAAATAAAACGTGATCGTCAAGAGAACCATGGCCGTAATCGTACATCCGGTTAACAGTAGGATGTAAGACCCCCGTACGGTCCATTGTTTTTTCGAAAAAATAGATCTCCCCCCGAACATCTCTTTCCCCTTATATCAAACCGGAGCGTCCGATGCCCCGACTTCCAATACACTACATTCTTACTTTATCCTAAAAAAAGCAGATACTCAACCGGTATCTGCTTTTTTATAAAAATCCTATTTGAATTAGTCATCCAAGAACTTGTCGTGTACGGCCTTCATAGCGATATCGACATCGTCTACGTCGATCAATACGGTAACACGAATCTCGGAAGAAGCGATCATACGAATGTTAACACCTACGCTGTAAAGTGCCTCGAACATCTTCGCTGCAACACCTGCATGGGTCTGCATACCTGCTCCAACGATGGAAAGCTTTGCTACGTTCTCCTCTTCTTCGATCTTCTGGATGGTCAGGCGCTCCTGATTCTCCTTCAATACACGCATTGCATCGGATGCCTGCTCTTCACTAACGGTGAAGGAAATATCCTTGGTATCCTCACGTCCGATAGACTGTAAAATAACATCTACATTGATGTTGTTCTTCGCCAACAAATCAAATAACTTAAATGCAATACCCGGTTCATTCTTCAATCCAATGACTGCGATACGAACTGCCTTTTTATCTACTGCGACTCCGCTAACAAGCATACTTTCCACGTTTGCTACCTCCTTAACAATGGTACCCTCTGAATTATTTAAACTGGAACGAACAACTAACTGTACTCCGTACTTCTTTGCCATCTCTACGGAACGGTTGTGCAATACCTTTGCACCCAAGGTTGCCAATTCCAACATCTCGTCGTAAGAAATCTCTTCAATCTTATGTGCATTTGGAACCACACGTGGATCAGCGGTATAAACGCCGTCTACGTCGGTGTAAATCTCACATGCGTCTGCACGAAGTGCTGCTGCCAATGCCACTGCAGTTGTATCGGAACCACCACGGCCTAAGGTTGTGATGTCATCAAACTTGTTGATGCCCTGGAATCCGGTTACGATAACAATCTTGCCGGCATCCAATTCGTTGTTGATACGCTCGGTATCTACACGCTTGAACTTCGCTGCGCTGTATGCGGAAGTGGTATGCATTGCTACCTGGAATGCATTCAGGGAAATTGCAGGTACGCCTAAGGACGCCATTGCCATTGCCATGTATGCAACAGACATCTGCTCACCACAGGATAACAACATATCCATCTCACGCTTTGGTGCGTTTGGATTGATTGCCTCTGCCTGCTCGATCAACTCATCTGTGGTATCGCCCATTGCGGACAATACAACCACCACTTTATTTCCTTTTTTGTAATCTTCGATGCATCGATTGGCTACATTGAAGATTCGCTCTTTATTGGCAACGGAGCTGCCGCCAAACTTCTTAACTATTAACATTTTTTCCTCCTAACAAAGCCCTTTCTTATGCAAGACGAATCATCTGACGAATGTCGCCTAGCTGCTTTGCCTTATCCTCATATTCACCCTGCGCCATCACTTCTGTTGTAAATCCAACTTCTCCGGCAATTCCGGCATCTACATAGGACACACTTCCGAATGCCTGCTCAATTGCATTCTTATCAGCAGAAGTACGTACGAAAAATGCATAGCGCTGCTGAAGTGGATCTGCCAATGTAAGCTTCGTGGCCTTCCACTCAATCGGAAGATTGGTATCTACATTCTTGGCCAGTTCTACAATATCACCAACGACTGCACTGGCGGTTGGAAGCTTGCCTGCTCCACTTCCGTAGAACATGCCGTCGCCCAACATATTGCCGCGGACATAAACCGCATTGAATACATCGTTAACGTGATACAGTGGATGATCCGGTGTCAGTAAAAACGGAGCTACTCTGGCAAAATAGGTATCTCCACTTGCCTGGCTGGTAGCCAACAGCTTAATTGCGCGGCCCATTGCCTTGGCATACTGAATATCGGTAGCGGTAATCTTGTGAATTCCTTCGGTAGGAATGTCATTGTAATCTACCTGCTGTCCACAAACCAAAGAGGTAAGAATCGCAATCTTACGGCAGGCATCATAGCCCTCAATATCCGCAGTCGGATCCTTCTCTGCATATCCCTTGGCCTGAGCTTCTTTTAATACATCATCAAACTCAGAACCTTCCTGGGTCATCTTCGTCATCATGTAGTTGGTTGTGCCGTTGACGATGCCCTTAATCTCTTCGATCACATCACCTGTTAAGCTCTCCTGTAAGGTACGAATAATCGGAATACCGCCACCTACGGATGCCTCAAAAAGGAATGTCACCTTGTGATCCTTGGCAATCTGTAACAGCTCTGCACCCTTATCCGCAACCAATGCCTTGTTGGAGGTTGTGACATGTTTGCCGGATTCAAGCATGGCCTTCACAAATGTGTACGCCGGTTCTACACCACCCATGGTCTCTACAACGATGCGAATCTCCGGATCGTTCACAATGTCCATGTAGTCATGTACCACCAAATGCTCGATTGGATCGCCCTTAAATTCACGAAGGTCGAGAATACTCTTTACCTCTACCGGCTCTCCTACGCGGGCTGCAATTACGTCTCGATTGACATCAAGCACTTCTACCACTCCGGAACCAATGGTTCCGTATCCCATAACTGCAATCTTCATTCTTTTTTCCTATTCCCTTGCTAAAATTTTGACATATTGAATACCTTCCACTCCCTCGATATTCTCAATCATATCCGAAATATCACCGGTATCCGGCAATACCTCCACAGAAAGTGTCAGAGATGCAACTCCGTTAACCGGAATACTCTGATGGATGGTAAGAATGTTGGCGCCATACTCAGCTACCGACTTCAGCACGGTAGACAACAACCCCGGTTCATCCTCCAACTGAATCACCATGGTAATGGTCTTACCCTTACTGTCTTCGTGGAATCGAAAGATATCATCCTTATATTTATAAAAAGAACTACGGCTGATGCCAACGCGCTCCGTTGCATCCTGCACGGATTGGCACTTGCCGGATTCTATAAGGCGCTTCGCCTCAACAACTTTCAGCAATACCTCGGGTACTGCCTTCTCCTTTAATACGAAATACGACGATTTCTCAGCCATTCTATACTCCCGAAATGATATGACGTGTCTTTGTCAGAAAAACATTTGTCTTCACTTGGAATACTTTATCACATGTAAAAACCGCAAGCAAGCGAAAATATAAGAAAAACTCATATTTCTACGGAACCGCAGAAATATGAGTCTCTACTAGTCTGCATCTTGTGTATTTCTTGCAGGGCATCCTAAGGATAACCACTTTAAATAGCTGTTAATAAACGGATCTAGTGCACCATCCATGACTGCGTCCACGTTACCGGTTTCCTCACCGGTACGTAAGTCCTTGACCATGGTGTATGGCTGCATAACATAGGAACGAATCTGGTTGCCCCAACCAATCTCGGTTACTTCACCACGGATGCCTTCGGCCTTCTCCTGGTTCTCCTGCTGCTTCAACAGGTACAACTTCGCCTTCAACATCTGCATGGCTTTGTCCTTGTTCATGTGCTGGGAGCGCTCGTTCTGGCACTGTACCACGATTCCCGTCGGGAAGTGAGTAATACGGATGGCGGAGGACGTCTTGTTGATGTGCTGTCCACCGGCACCACTGGAACGATAGGTATCGATACGGATATCCTCATCGCGAATCTCTACATCCAAATCCTCTTCAATATCCGGCATCACTTCGCAGGATGCGAAGGAGGTCTGTCGCTTGCCGTTGGCATTAAACGGAGAGATACGAACCAGACGATGGATACCTTTCTCGGATTTCAAATAGCCGTATGCATTCTCACCGGTCACCTGGAAGGTAACGGACTTAATTCCTGCTTCATCGCCTTCCTGCATATCCAGCTCTTCCACGGTAAACTCATGATCCAATGCCCAGCGGGTGTACATACGATACAACATCTGTGCCCAGTCACAAGCTTCGGTACCGCCGGCACCGGAATGTAAGGTCACAATGGCAGAATCCTTGTCATATTCTCCGGAGAGCAAGGTCTTCAAGCGAATGTTCTCGAAGGTCTTCTCAAACTCCGCGAAAGCTTCCTTTGCTTCCTCTAAGATTTCCGGATCCTCTTCTTCATTTCCCAATTCGATATAAGCCTCAATGTCTCCATACAACTCTTCCAAGCTGTTGTAGACCGCCATATCGTCTTTTAAGCTTTTTAACTCTTTGGTCTTGGCTGTGGAGCTGTTGGCATCATTCCAAAAATCCGGTGCCTCCATCTCACGTTCCAACTCCTGGATTCGATTGGACTTATTTTCAAGATCCAGTGCCCCGCGAACCTCCTTCAAAGGCTCCTTATAACTTGCGAGCTGCTGCTTCATTTGATCAAGTTCAATCACTGTTTTTACCTCTTTCTATTCTGCAATTTCTTCTTTTAAAATCTCAATTGCCTTGTTCACCTGATTATCGGAGAGATAATCATATTCCTCAGCTTCCTTGTCGCCGGAATACTCATACTCCAACTCCACATCCGGCTTAATTCCTTCACCGTGAATGCACACGCCGCTTGGTGTGAAGTATCTTGCGATGGTGACCTTCACTGCACTTCCGTCATTGAGCGGAAGGGTAACCTGTACCACGCCCTTGCCATATGTTGTAGTTCCAACAAGTGTACCAGCCTTAAAATCATGTACGGCTCCTGCAAAAATCTCTGATGCACTGGCAGAATTGCCATTGGTCAGTACCACCATCGGTGCATCCAAAAACCGCTTGCCGTCAGAATCATAGTAGGTCTTGCTTCCATCCTTCTCTTCCATATAGAGGGTGGTTCCTTCCGGCAAAATATAATCCAACATCTCGGTAACGGAATCTACCATTCCACCCGGATTGTCTCTTACATCAAAGATAAACGCCTTAGCACCTTCATTCTTCAGGTTCTCGATGGCAGTCTCAAACTCCTGCGGGGTGCCGGTTACGAATTCACCAATCTGAACATATCCGATATTGCCATCCAGCATCCGTGAAGATACGGACGGAACATTGATTTCATCTCTGGTTACGGAAATGGTGTACTGCTGTCCGTCACGCTCGTATACCAACTCTACATCCGTACCCTTCTCGCCACGAACCGTAGCAGCAAAGGCGTCCGCCTCCATATCGCTGGAGCGCTGTCCATCTGCGGAAATCAGCAAATCGCCCACCTGCAATCCAGCCTTCTCTGCCGGAGAATCCGGATAAATCTTGCTAATGGAGATGATACCGGTCTCC
>JAGDAL010000133.1 GCA_017959525.1 Lachnospiraceae bacterium
ATAATGAGTACAGCCAGAATAATAACGGTTACAATAATACTCTGCTGCATCTGTGCATTCGCCGTTGCGCGATACTCTGCCTCTAAGGCATCCAAATCATCACCCCATACACCGGTACCCATAACCCAATCGAATGGCTCATAGTATGCGGTGTAATTAATCTTCGGAAGTTCTTCGGTTTCGTTTGGCTTAGCAAACATCAGGTTGGTATAACCGCCGCCCGGTTGCAAGCCGTTGGCAATCATCTGCTGGATGAACTTATTGCCACTGGAATCTGTCAAATCCCATCGGGACTGTCCCTCGGTATCTCTACCAAGAAGAACTACGTTCACACCTTCGGACGTATCGACCCAGAAATATCCGCTACCCTCATTGTAGCGAAGCTCACGAATAATGTCGGCAGACTCCTTCATGGCTTCTTGCTTGGTCATCTGGCCGGCTTCCGCACGTGCATTCATGACCGCGCAAATACTCATGGCTTCTTCGGTTTCATACCGAAGCTGGTCCTTCACATCTTGAACGAGGCGCTCTTTGTAAGCAGCAGTCTGCTCATTGTTGGTGTGGATGGTACTAATCAAAGTGTAAATCGAAATAATCGCCGCTGTCGCAACTACTGACGCGAGTATAACTGCGATCAACGTAGTTTTAAGTGAACCCCGTTTCTTACCCATACATCGTTCTCCTTTGTGTGTTAGGTTAAATCGTACTGTTCACTCTAGTCCCCCATATGCACTACTATATCATTTCTCGGATATATTATCTATCTATTTCCGTTATTTTTCTATTATTTGCACATAATTTTACAAACAGACCTGCATTTTTCTATTTTCTTCGCCAGCCGAGGCGTAGTTCCATGGAGAAAAACCCTTTACAACTGCAGGTTTTTATACTATTCTATAAATAGATTGTATGTAATTTAATCGCATTAAATCAAAGGAACACTTATGGTATTTTATATCCTTCTTGGCCTCTTGGGGCTTTTGTATCTGGCAGTCTTAGAGCTATCCAAAAACATGATTCTCGGATGGTGTATCGGCATCGTCCTCTTCGTATGTTTCACTGTTTGTCGTCATCAGTTGAAGAAAAAAGACCGCTATCGCAAGCCATTGTCTATCTTGGCATGGTGTCTTTTCCTCTTCCTGTTGGTTGCCAACTACATCTTCACGGCACCGCCGCTGCGTCGGGTTCCGGCCGTTGATGTTGCAAATCCAACCGTTACTGACGTAGTTCACGTGGCAGAAGGTGATTTGACCGGTGTGTATAATGCGGACGGTTCCGTTGCTGTCTACGCCGGAATTCCATATGCCGCTGCTCCGGTGGGGGACTTACGATTCAAAGAACCACAGCCGGCCGAGTCCTGGGACGGTGTAAGAAGCTGTGATGCCTTTGGCCCAATGGCCATGCAACCACGAGGCAACACCTTCTACGACAGCCTCTCCCACATTTTAGGATGGCATGATTACCGCGTACAGTTCGGAGATGAATACTTAGAGGACATGAGCGAAGATTGCCTCTATCTCAATGTGTTCGTTCCGGACGGATATGCAGGGGAAGCACTTCCGGTACTCTTCTATATTCACGGTGGAAGCTTAACAACCGGACAGTCCTCCTATTCCGAGTATCGCGGTGAAGATTTAGCCAAGCAGGGTGTCATCGTTGTAAGCTGTGCGTACCGCTTGGGCGTCTTTGGATACTATGCGGCAGATGATTTGGCCGCTGAGTCTGACAACCACACCACCGGTAATTATGGTCTCTTAGATCAGATTGCAGCCCTTCGCTGGGTACATGAGAATATTGCTTCCTTCGGCGGCGACCCGGAACGCATCACCATTGCCGGAGAATCTGCAGGTGCTTCCAGCGTGAATGCCATCTGTGTATCTCCGTTGTCCGAGGGCTTGTTCCAGTATGCCATTGCGGATTCCAGCGGAATTGTAGCCAAGAAACCGTTCCACACCTTCCGTGATTTCGACGAAGCCATTACCGAAGGCAACCTGGTACGGGACGAATTCGGTGTATCTTCTTCCGAAGAGCTCCGTAAGGTTGATGCCAAGGACCTGGTAAAAACCGCCACTTCCCAGTCTTCCATGACGGTGGATGGTTACGCCATTGCAGAGCAGCCGTATCTAACCTATGAGCGCGGCGCCAACCATGAGAAGGCACTGTTAAACGGTTTCAACGTCAAAGAATCCGATGCTTTCCTCTTAAGCACCAAGGCGACCGAAGATAACTATGTCTCCCTTCTGGCAGAAGCCATCGGAGATCAGGCAGAGGCTATGGCTGCATTGGTTCCTGCCAACAGCCCACAGCGTGACCAGCATTTTATCGTTGATGCTATGGGGGATGCCAAGGGCGCACTAAACACCGCTTACTCTGCCATCTGGTTCAGCTATTCCCATCACGTATGGAATCGCTACTTGGTAGAACAGGGCGTTCCGACTTACGAGTATTACTTTACCAAGACCAACAACAGTCTCTCCAACTATCACGCGGGAGAGCTGCCATACGCCTACGGTAATCTGTGGCGTCATCCGGGACTCTACGATGCTTCCGACGAAGCACTCTCCCGTACCATGCAGTCTTATTGGGTGAACTTCGTAAAGACCGGTAATCCAAACGGCGAGGGCCTTCCGGAATGGAAGATGCGCTCTTCTACGCAAACCCAGCTGCTGCAGTTGGATGATACCATTCAGATGGTGGACGATCCAAACAATGCCCTCTATGAGGTCATCGACGCTTATCAAAACAATCTGTAACAATAAAGTACCGACTACAAATCGTAGCCGGTACTTTTTTACTCTTCTTCTGTTTCAATTGGTTTACTAATATCAATGTATCCGGTGGAAAAATCATATCTTGGATCCTCCTCACAGCGGAACGCAATTCCGATTTCTACTTCTCGACCGGTCAAATGTACCTCTTCCTCGCCGGTATTTCTCGGATAGATGGTGGATTCGGATGCATACAAATATCCTGCAGGAACCAACTGCTGATACATGGAACTTGCCTCATACATTTTGCCATCCACGTACATATTATCCTCTCCGGTAAGCAGGTAAGGCCGATCGGTCTTATTCCGGATAAAGAGGTTATAATACTTGTCATAATCAGCATCCACCTTGGCATAGATATCTACATAGTCATTGGTGAATACCAAATTCACATCTTTTAAATCCGGCTCAAAGACCTTCTTCGCAGTGGTTCGCACCATGGCCGGTGCTTCCAATTTCATAGAGTCGGAACTATCGCCATTGTACATATGGATGTCTTCAAAATAGATTTCCGTGATGGTTTCCAATGGAACATCGTTCAGGGTCTCATAGAAGACCACATCGTCTCCCTTTTTGAAGGAATCATAGGTGAAGAATCCACTTCCGGTACCAAAGGTAATTCCGTTAAAGGACTCACTGGTGATGGCAACTTTGTAATCGGAATCGGTATGATTCTCCAGTAGGAACTCGACTGCTACATCACCCACCGCTTCATCCGTTAAAAAGCTACCCTCTCTGGTATCCGGTTCCACATAGAATCCGGTGACGCGGATGCGCATTCCGTTCTGATCGAAGATGACGCCGTCCCCATCCACCTTATAATCTGCAGGGATAAACCCTTTCGTCCGATAGCTGTCATCCAGCGTCTCAGACCTTCGATAGGAAGTCTGCTTATCAATCTGAAGCGCTACAACCCCCAGTACAATCAACCCAACGATGATGGCGACCAAAAGCAAGATGGTTCTCTTGATCTTGCCAAGAATCTTCTGGCTCTCTTCCTGAGATTTTTTCTCACGTTCCTCGATGATCTTGCGGGTGCCCGCATCAATGAAGGCATCGCCCGCATCATGACGTTCCGTCCACTCTAAGTCCTGATCGAAGGCTGCGCCACACTGTGGGCACACCTTGTGCTTGCGGGTATCAATCTTGGCGCCGCAATAGTCGCAGGTAATCATCGGGTCCTTATAAGAGAGCTTGTTGGCCTGCCGATGCGCTGCCGCTTCCATTTCCTTCCGACTGAATGCGTTGGCCTTGACACTCTTGTACCGAAACAACAACACGATTAAATATATGAATAATCCAAATATAAACAGTCCCAACATCGTTCTATTCCTCTACATCCTTCATCCATTCCGAGATGATTTCTACGGTCTTTTTGATTTGCTGTTCATTGCTAATCTTCGCTTTGCCGTCGCCCTGCTGCTGTCCGTAACTGCCGAAGTATGCATGAACACCGCCTTGAATCACGTATTCTTCGCTATCTGCAGGCCAATATTTCTGATTCTTCTTGTACTTCGATAGGTTCAATACACCGTCATTGGACCCATAAATTGATAAGAATCGAAGATTCGCATCCGACAAATCCACACTCGGATAGGATGCACACAGAATCACGCCCGCATATTCATCCAGATGCTCCTGCAAATAAGAGCACGCCGCCACACCACCGAGGGAATGGCCTGCCAGATACCAGTCCAAGGACTCCACCATGGCGATTTCCTCCGGATGACGTTCCTTAATACCGTCTACCGCATTCATCTGTAAAAACGCCAGATTCTCCGGCATGCGGGGAAGCAAACAGATATATCCTTCTGCGGAAAGCTCGTACAGTAAACCGCTGTAGGCTGTGTACTCTACCTTACCGCCCGGATAAAATACAATGACCGCTTTATAATCTCCATCCTTCGGAAGGAACACCATACCGTTATCGTCCGAATAGGAGTTGACCACGTCGGCATATTCCTCGGCGATAGCGCCGGTAATTGCCGTATCTTCATGATAATATCGGTCCGTATAGAGCTTGAAAGCGATGCCGCACAGTGCAAAAACCCCCACCAGCACCAGAATCAAGCGACCGAATATTTTCCTTTTATCTTTCATGTAATACCTCTTTACAAGTCTTACTTCTTTTTTGCCTTCTAAATTATCCGATATCCGAGGCTTTGCGTCAATCATCTAATAGTTGAATCTGTGCATAAAAAAAGACTGTAAAACCGATGTTTTACAGTCTTTTGAACTTTGTTTAATCGATCCGTTGCCGCCGGTCGTTATGCTTATAATAATCCGCTTTATCCCGATACATGGCCTTGTCTGCGATGTGCAAGACCTCCATAATCATGCCGGATTGCTTGGCCCAGGCCCATCCTAGGGCAACTGCCATATCCTCTCGCGCAAGGAAGGTTCCCCGCACGTCTTCACACAGCTTCATAAAGGCATCCTGAGTCATATCCGGAACCACTACCACAAACTCGTCGCCGCCGGCCCGGTACACATGAGCAACACCGAAGGCATCGACCAAAATACCGCTTAAGTTCTTTAGCATGGCATCTCCCGCCTTGTGACCCTTGGTGTCATTAATGACTTTCAGTCCATTGGCATCCGCATAAAGAATTCCAACGGTCCGCTGTTCCTTGGCCAGTCCGCGCACGGTATTCTCCAAGGCGTTACGGTTATTCACGCCGCAGAGCAAATCATGGGTACTTTTCTCCTGCAATTCCCGCAACAGCTTGCGTTGGGTAATCTCGGATGTTAGGAAGTATCCCGCTGTCTCTAAGAGCATCTTGGCATCAACGGAACTGACATCACCGTAACCGATGGCGCCAAAGTATCCGATCCGCTTTCCCGCATCTATAAGAGGGACTTCATAGATACTGTGAATATCCATGGCCACTAACTTCCCATACAGCACCGGGTTCGACGTCCGTATGATCTCTATATCATTGATTTCCAAGGACGTCTCTCCCGGAAATTCTTCTTCCCAGTTCAGCATATCGTCATGGGTCATATGCTGGAATTCCTTATCTGACTCCGGAGGAAGCCGCTTATCCCGAACAAACGTCATGGAATACCTGCCATCGTCATCTTCCTCTAGGATATACAGACGATCACATTGGATGGCTTCTTCGATGATGGATAGGAACATCTGAATTGTCTCTTCATGAGACATGTTACCGTTTAAGCACTTGGCACAAGCGATAATAAGATCATCCGTCTTGGAAAGCACACTCAAATTCAGGGCATTCTGATGCTCGGTTGTTACATCCTCCATGGTGATGACACAACAGCCTTCCCGCTCGGACGGACCTAAATTCACACAGGTCCATCGCTTGCTCCGTGGCATATACTCAATGGAATGAATGGACTTGTTGAAATAAGCCGCCTCGTATAAGGTCTTCAACCACTTCCGCCCCATGGGCTGATCATCCAAAAGAGAACAACCAATCAGTTCTTCGATCGGCATTTTCATAAAGACCGACATCAACTTATTGGCATACAAACAGATGACGTCCAATATGTTACGGTCCTCGTCAACCAAGACCTCGAACACCGAATATGCAATTGGAAGAGTATTGAGAAATTCCTGATAGGTTTCCGCAGAAAATTCCGGAACCCAGCCCCGCTTTGATTCACTCATACATCTACCTCTCTTGCTTAAATATTATCATACTATTTGTCTATTTTCTAGGAATAATCAATCAATTAGAGCCGTTGACCCGGTTGCTACCACCGGGTATACAATATGAATGATTAAAGCAATATTTACGAACCTTTGCAAATATCGCTTTTCATTAGAAGTATTCCAAAAAAGCAAGAAAACTCCCTTTCGGGAGTTTTTTTGTTGCTTTATTTTAGTTTCTTGAATACGAACATATACTGATGATACTCACCAGCACTATCATAAAATCGAGATAACAGACAGGCAATCA
>JAGDAL010000134.1 GCA_017959525.1 Lachnospiraceae bacterium
GACGTAGTAGTAAAAGAACTGACAGAGAAGGAAGAAGCCAAGCCGGAAGTAAAACCGGTGAAAGAAGAGCCAAAGAAAGAAGTGAAGAAACCAACCCGTCGTCGTAGTGCTAAGAAATCGACGAAGGAAGTTGTAAAGGATGAACTAACTCTGGCGGTAGAGAAGGTGTTGGAAGACAAAGCGGATGTTCCGTTTATTGTAAAGTGTATTAATCGCTATAAGACCAAGTCCGGTGTGAACAACGCATTGATGAAGGAGTTCAAGGATGCAAAGAAAGCCGGTGAGGTATACAGTGCAATCAAACCCCTAATCAAAGATAAGAAGGGAAGATAGAAGTGGAAGGCCATGCATTTATTGCATGGCCCTTTTTTATGCTATGCTTTCTTTTTTAACTCTTCTACGATGCGATCGTATTCTTCTTCGTCCAACTTATAATGTTTGATATACAACCGATAGGAGATGAACATCAAGACACATGGCAGGATGCAGATGCATAGGAGTAGTCCGATGCGTTCGGCTGAAGTAACCCCTGCGATGACGTCACTGATGGAGCTAAGCTTAGCTGCTTCGTCGATGGACCCGGCAGAAGCGGCATTCTCATACTCGGAGATTTGGTTGGTATAAGTGGTAACACCCAAGACCATGTAAATCAATGCGGTGATAAGGACCACCAGAGCCGAGGCCATCTTGGTTAAGAATGGGCGCAGGCTGGTGATGATACCTTCATCCCGGGTGCCGAATTTGTACTCGTTGTATTCTACCGTATTCATAATGGAAATCATCATAATCAGATAGAAGCAGTAGTTACCGAAGTTGCCGCACATATAGCCGATGACAATCAGCGGGAACTTCACTGCGCCCGGAATAATAAGCCCTGCAAGAAGCATCAACGTATATCCTGTTGCAGAAGTAATCATCATAATGCCCATCAGGGGTTTGCGGTGAATCTTCCGGGAGATATTCGGATAGAAAATCATGAGGATGGCAGTGGCTGCCATACCAACGGTGGTAAACAAGGAATACAATCCGCCGTCATATCCGAACTGGAAGTATAAATAGGTAGCTCCCATACCGCCCGGAATCAGCATGTTGGATACTTCCTCGAAGAGGAAAATAAGGCACATCCAAAGCAACTGATCATTGCCGGTGACGGTACCGATGATTTTTTTCATGCTGACCTTGGTAGGAGGTGTGGATTGTTCCGCACGGTTCTCCCGGACACCTGCTAAGGTTGCAATCATAAAAATCGGTGAGAGGATGCCAATGGCCAAGGCGATGCGGCTGTATCCCGTGGTGGCACTGCCGCCCCAGGCGTTCTTGCCGGTGGTCAGAAGCGGAATCAAAACCGAAGCCAACACGCTTCCAATACCCGCAAAGAGAGTTGCCCGTGCGGTAATGGTATTACGCTCATCCGCATCCGAAGATAGGGCCGGGACCATTCCCCAATTGGAAATATCACTCATTGTATAGGTAATGCTGTAGAGAATATAGATGATGCCAAAGAAAATGATGAACTGCCATCCCTGCAACGTGCTGGAAAAAGCAAAGTACACCACAAAAGAGGTACTGATCACACCTAAGAACAACCAGGGCTTGAACTTGCCCCAGCGGGTGCGGGTACTCTCGATGATGTTACCCATGATTGGGTCATTCAATGCATCGAAGACTCTGGCGAAGACCATAATGCCGGTAATAGCTGCCAGCTGTGGCTTCGTCAGGCTTCGCGTAAACATAATGTAGGTTAGCAGAAAGCTGGTAACCAGACAGTATGTCATGTCTCTACCCACCGTGCCCAGTGGGTAGAAAATCAGATTCTTCTTGTAACGTGTTTTGTCCCCCATAAAAACCTCCCCTGTTGTAGTTGATTAGAACTGTAGAGCCTTTAAATCGTTAACGATTTTGGTGAAACTCATGAAGTGGGAAGCCTTTACCAATACGGTATCCCCCGGCTTCACATCTTCGGTTAATGCTGCTAAAAGTTCATCTCTGGTAGCGAATGCATGAATGGTTGTCTGTGGTGCAACGCTTCTGGCACCTGCAACAATCTCAGCGGATAATTCGCCGGCAGCATACAACTCATCAATGTGTAAGTCTGCCATGTGCTCGCCCACTTCCCGGTGGAGAGAGCGCTCATTCACACCCAGCTCGCCCATATCTCCAAGGACCGCAATCTTACGTCCGGATGCGGTATCCAAAATATTCAAGGCTTCCTTCATGGACATTGGATTTGCATTGTAGCAATCGTCGATAATGGTAAGACCATTGTCGGCATGGATTAAGTTGCTGCGTCCGGTAATGGTTCCGGCGGCATTGACACCAGCCTGAATCTCTGCATCGGTTAGGCCCCATTCCTTCGCAACACAGGTTGCAGCAACTGCATTGGCCACGTTGTGAATACCCGGAACATGAATGTGTACATCGAAGGCGCTGTCTTCATAATGAATGGTTGCCTGCATACCGTCCAAACCAAGGTTCTTCACATTTGTTGCATATCCAACAAGCGGAACGGTTGCATCTTCCGGATGAATGCCGAAGAAGACCGGTGCTTTGCCATTCACGGAAAGAACGGTAGCAAGCTTATCATCTTCTCCGTTTAGAATCGCAAGGCCTCGCTCGGTTAGATGATCGAACATTTCGGTCTTAGCACGCAACACACCGTCACGGTCGCCCAAGTTCTCTAAATGGCAGGTGCCAATGTTGGTAATGACGGAAATATCCGGATTGCCGATGGCAGCCAGTCGATGCATCTCATCAAAATCGGAGATGCCCATTTCCAATACAGCGACTTCATGTTCGTCGCGAATACGCATAATGGTTAGTGGAAGACCAATCTCATTATTGAAGTTCCCTTCGGTCTTCAAGACGTTGTACTTCTGCGCTAGAACAGAAGCAATCATCTCCTTGGTGCTGGTCTTGCCCACACTACCGGTGATACCAACCACCTTCAGATTTAACTGCTGACGATAGAAGGCAGCAATCTCTTTTAAGGCAATCAGTGTGGATGGAACCACAATGTAAGGCTTGTCGCAATCTTCGGGAGCGACTTCCACCAGGGCACAGGCAGCAGGGCCGTTCAGTAAGTCTTTGACAAAATCATGACCGTCGACACGTTCGCCCTTCACTGCTACGAAGAGGAATCCATCTTCCACCTGGCGGCTGTCGATGACCGCACCGTTGATGTAGACACCCTCCGGATTGGAGCAGTTATGTAATTCGCCGTGGCAGGCAGCTGCCACGTTGGTTAGGTTCATATTTTTTAACATCCGCGCTTCTCCAAAGAAATCTGAATCAGCTTGTCGCATAATTCGTTGTAATTCACACCTTCTACAGCAGCTTCCTGTGGGAGTAGGCTGGTAGGCGTCATACCTGGTAAGGTGTTGACCTCGAGACAGTTGATCTCGCCGGCCGGATTCATGAGAAAATCAATACGTGCATAGGTGTCTAAGCCAATCGCTTTTGCAGCAAGCTCTGCATAGTGCTGCATCTCCTTGGTCTTGTCTGCAGGAATTTCTGCAGGGCAGGTCTCTACAGCGGAACCTGCAGCGTATTTGTTCTTGTAATCATAGAAGCCCTTCACCGGAGCAATCTCGATGATTGGAAGGGCACGTCCTTCGATGACACCAACGGAGAATTCACGTCCGCCGACATAATCTTCGATGACGATGGTATCTTCCCAAGAGAAAGCTTCGTCTAAGGCAGCCTGCAAATCTTCCTGCTTCTCAACGATGGAAACACCGATGCTGGAACCGCCGCAAACCGGCTTTACCACACAAGGATACTTGATGGTTGCAAGCTGCTCGGCTAAGTCGGCCTGATTCTTGTCGACACGAATGCCGCCCGGAATCGGAACACCTGCTGCTGCCAGGTATGTCTTGGTGGTGTCTTTGTTCATGGAAATTGCACTGGAAATATAATCGCTACCGGTGTATGGAATTCCGAAGAGATCGAAGGTCGCCTGAATGCGGCCATCCTCGCCGTTGGAACCATGCAATGCCATGAATACCACATCAGCCAATCTACAAATCTGAATCACATTCGGTCCAAAGAAGCACTTGGACTGGTCCGCTCTGGAAGCACGAATGGCATCCAAATCCGGTGCGATACCGTTTAAGACCGGAATCTCCATATTGAAGTCTTCGGTCTGATTAAAAATGGAAGCATCCAGCGTCTGCTCGCAGTCGCCGTGTCCCATAAATACATCTAACATAATGACGTTGTGGCCATTCTCACGCAGAGCCTTGGCAACATTGTTGCCGGTTACCAATGATACGTTACGCTCGGTGCTCAAGCCACCGCATAATACTACTATATTCATTTGTTTCACCTCGTCTAAATCATCGCAATATGCCCTTAAAATATAGCCCTTTTTCCTATAAAAAACAAGGAAACGCCACGCGGTTTCAAAAACAAAAAAAGCATCGACGCAAACTACGTCAATGCTTCATAGGCATGCTTATATGCTTGGTATCGTCAGACGATATCCATCGCTAAAAATCCATAAGTGAGCGGAAGACATCTGAAGAAGACGAATCGGGTCACCATGTTCGGCAATCTCCGGTTCGATCTGGGCGCGATCACGCTCTAGGTAAGTTTTCAATTCTTGAAACAAGTTGTTCATCTCTAGGTGCTTCCTCCACCCTTCATAGTTTATTGGAAGTTGCGTCTGTCGTCAAGTTTTAGACAGCTGTACAACATTGAGAGGTATCTTGCAACAAATTTTACAAATATAAATAAAGTGTATTGCATTTTGGAAAAATGGTGCTATACTTTATATCATAGTAATCCTACGAGAATGGTAGGGAATAACATGGAGGGAAACATGAAAAGAGGTTTTTTGAAACAAATATTGGCGCTGACGTTGGCAGTGGCTCTGACCGGAAGCTTCGTTGGCTGCTCCGGTAAAGACCCGGTAGTCGAGAATGCATCTGCTGTGGAAGGCGCAGTGACGGAGACTGACGCAGATAAAGCAAACACATTCACATATGCAATCAGTGGTGATCCGGGTGAATCTACCAACGTTATCACCAGTAGCAGCCGTTGGGATTTATCCACCATCAAGTTAATTTATTCTCCGTTATTTATGTTTAATGCAGATGGAATCAATTGGTTCCTGGCAACGGATTATGAGACAGAAGATAACTTAACTTATACATTCCATTTAAGAGATGATGTCACCTGGTCTGACGGCGAGCCGTTTACCGCAGATGACGTAGTATTTACCTACACGGAGATGGAAAAAGAAGAGAACTTGGGTTGGGCATATTCCCAGCTGGTTTACGAACAGGGAACCGTAGCAATTGAAAAGGTAGATGATTACACCGTTTCTTTTACCTTCCCATTCGTTACACCAACCGCAGTGGAAATGTTAAGCCAGATTTTCATTATGCCGGAGCACATCTATAAGGATGTGGAAGACTATGAGCATAATGAGTACAACTTAAATTCTGTAGGTACCGGACCTTTCCAGGCAGTAGAGTATGTTCCGGGATCCTATGTGAAGTTCCGTCGCAACGAGTCTTACTTCCTTGGAACACCTGCCATCGAGAATTTGGTATTCCGTATTATCGAGAACTCCGATACTGCAATCCTTGCATTGGAGAGTGGTGAGGTAGATGCATACCAGGCAATTCCGTCTGAAGTAGACAAGATTGATTTGGAAGCAAATAACTTAGAAACCTATTCCTATTCCGAAGGCCGTGTTGGATATCTTATGGTCAATGCCAAGAATGTTCCGGATCAGAAAGTACGTCAGGCAATCTTCTTCGCACTGAATAAGGACGATTTGAATAAGGCAAGTTATTTGTCTGAGGAGTTCTATTTGACTCCATATACCTTCCTGCCACCATCCAGCCGGTTCTATAGTGAAGAGGTAGAGAAGTATGAGCAGAACGTGGAGCAGTCCAAGAAGCTGTTAGAGGAAGCCGGTGTAACAGACCTTACCTTGAAGTTGGGATATTCCGGTAGTGATACTGCACAGTCTGCATGGGCACTTTTGATTCAGCAGCAGTTGGCAGAAGTCGGTATTACCGTAGAGTTGGATGCTGCAGACAGCACTGCATTGTCTGCACAGATGCATGATTCCGAGAATGACTACGATTTGTACTTCGGCGGTTACATCATGGGAATTGACCCGGATACCTTCTCTTCCCTGTTTGAGTCCGGAGCTGCATACAATTACATGTACTATGATTATCCGGAGATTGACGAGTTGTTCGCAGCAGGTCGTGCAGAAACAGACGAAGCAGCAAGAGAAGAAATCTACAAGGAATTGCAGGCAAAGATTCAGGATGTTGCAACATTCTATCCGATTACATCAAACAACAAGATTTTAGTAGTGAATAAGCGGATTCAGGGCATCGAAGATGCAACTTTGGTTCCGGTATACACTTTTGAAGATACTTCTTATCTGAAGATTGAAGAATAACTTTATGAAGCGTATCCCTAGCTGTCTCGGCCGGGGATACGTTTTTTAGGAGAAATCATGACAAAATATATTCTAAGGCGAGTGATTCAGGCAATTCCGTTATTATTGCTGATTACGGTGCTTTGCTTTCTTTTGATTTCTTTGGCACCGTACGATGCCATTGATGCAATGACAACGCCGAAAATGTCACCGGAATTGGTGAATATGATTCGGGAAAAATATGGTTACAACAGCCCGATATATGTCCGTTACTGGAGATGGTTAGTGGGACTTTTGAATGGCAATTTCGGTTATTCGATTGTAAACGGAACCAGTATTTATAATGACTTGGTATCCCGTATTCCAAATACGATTCGCCTGGTATTGCCGTCCTATGTTACGGCTTATATGTTGGCGATTGTATTAGGTTTGATTGCCGGTGCAAACAAGGGAAAGGTGTTAGACCGTATCATCGATAGTTTCGCATCCGTTAGCTTGTCTGTGCCGACCTTTTGGGTTGCCATGTTGTTAATCTATATCTTCGGATATCGTCTGCGCGTTCTTCCAATCCTTGGAATGCGTACCGTAGGCGTAAATACGCTTACAGATTATTTGCGGCATTTTATTCTGCCGTATGCGGTGTTAACCTTTGCATTTTTACCGGGAAATATCCGTTACGTTCGTTCCTCGACCATTACAGAGTTGTCCAAAGATTATGTGATGGTGCAGCGGGCCTTTGGAGCAAGCAATCGGGAAATTCTGTTTTCTCATGTTTGCAAGAATGTGCTGTTGCCGATTATTACGAGACTGGGTATGGCGCTGCCGGCATTGGTAACGGGAGCGGTAATTACAGAATCCGTCTTCGGCTGGCCGGGTGTCGGACCGTATTTCGTGAAGGCGGTGCAAGGTATGGACTATCCGATTATTATGGTCATCCTGGTGTTATCCTCAACGCTTGTAATCCTTGGCAATTTGCTGTCGGATGTTTTGTATTGCATTGTGGATCCTAGAATTCGTGGGGAGGAAGCATGATGAGAACAGAACAAAAGCTAAGAAAACGTCGGCAGGTAAAAAAGGTCCTGTGGCAGGATAAAGCGGCAATTGCATCCATTGTCTTTTTGGGTATCTTAATTGTCATTTCCGTGCTTGCGCCGGTGTTACCGGTGGATGGCACGCATACGGATGTATTGCACATGTTGGAAGC
>JAGDAL010000017.1 GCA_017959525.1 Lachnospiraceae bacterium
GCGTGTGTGTCGATCAAACGGACAGTTATCTCGTATCTATCATCCAACCTCTCTATACATCCCCATCGCACATCGTGCCGTTCGGCAAGTGCAGCTACGACATCTGTTGTTGCGGATTGGCAACGCAAATGAAACGCATCCATGCTGATAGCATTTGCTACGGCGGCGTCCATGCCGCCTTATGCCAATCCGCTTAACAACATGATGGTCTGCTGCACATAAGCCTCTCTCAAGGATGTGCGAGAGGATGCATAGAGTGTTGGATATAGGAAAAGGTAAGTCGCTGTCCGTTTTTGGACACACATGCGCCAAAGAAGTGCAAAGAATTGAAAAGACACCAATAATAAAGGGTGAGAAAACCGGTGCTAAGAAAAGCATTGCCTGAAGTGTGGTGCAAGCGTCCTGTGGCATGGGCTGGCGGCGAGGCGGGCGGGCCAAGAAAACACCAAGGGGCGGGCAGCAAAAAAGCCACCCCAAATAAATGAGGTGGCTTTGGATTAACGTTCGAAGTTGTCGGCCTTGCCGAATTCGGACAACTCCAGTCCTTTGTTGCGGTCGAGGGTCATGCCGACAGACCATGCATTGACAAAGAGGAGCAATGGGCGGTCGTGTAAGTCCTTGACCTTCTTCATATCGGAGGTTCCCTGGATGCTGTCGATATCGATGTCGTCGTTTAAGATCCAGCGGATGTGTTCATATGGAAGGTTCTCCATGTGGATTTCCACGTTGTACTCGTTCTCCAGACGATATTTTAAGACATCGAACTGCAGGACGCCGACAACGCCGACGATAATCTCTTCCATACCGGTGTGGTATTCCTGGAAGATCTGGATGGCACCTTCCTGTGCAATCTGGTTGATTCCCTTCATGAACTGCTTACGCTTCATGGTATCTACCTGGCGAACGCGGGCGAAATGCTCCGGTGCGAAGGTCGGGATACCTTCAAAAGCGAACTTGTCCTTGGAAGTGGTTAAGGTGTCACCGATGGAGAAAATACCCGGATCAAAGATACCGATAATATCTCCGGCGTAGGCCTTATCTACCATCTTACGGCTGTCTGCCATCATCTGCTGCGGCTGAGACAGACGTACGTCTTTACCACCCTGTACGTGGTAAACACTCATACCGGCATCGAACTGGCCGGAACAAATACGCATAAAAGCAACACGGTCACGATGGGCCTTGTTCATGTTTGCCTGAATTTTGAAAACAAATGCGGAGAAATCCTTGGAGAAAGGATCAATCTCGCCCTGGTCAGACATACGGGACAACGGGGAAGAGGTCATCTGAAGGAAGTGCTCCAGGAAGGTCTCAACACCGAAGTTAGTAAGCGCAGATCCGAAGAATACCGGAGACAACTCCCCTCTGGATACCAGCTTCTGATCGAATTCACTGCCGGCACCATCCAAAAGCTCCAACTCATCGAGAAGCTTCTGTTTTGCCTCGTCACCAATCTCTAATAAGGCTTCATCACTATCTAATGCGATGACGTTCTCAACACCTTCCTTGGTACCCTTCAAGGTATCGGAGAAGGTTAAGATATTCTTGGTATTGCGGTCATAGACACCACGGAATTCCTTACCGGAACCGATTGGCCAGTTGATTGGGCAAGTCGGAATGCCAAGCTCGTTCTCGATGTCATCGAGAAGCTCAAAGGTATCCATCGCGTCGCGGTCCATCTTGTTAATAAAAGTAAAAATCGGAATGTGTCGCATAGCACAAACCTTGAACAATTTTCTGGTCTGTGCCTCCACACCCTTGGATCCGTCAATTACCATCACGGCAGAATCCGCTGCCATCAAGGTACGGTAAGTATCCTCGGAGAAGTCCTGATGTCCCGGGGTATCCAAAATATTGATGCAGAAACCGTCATATTCAAACTGCAATACGGAAGAAGTTACGGAAATACCTCTTTCCTTCTCAATTTCCATCCAGTCGGATACGGCATGCTTCGCAGTCGCCTTACCCTTAACACTTCCGGCCTGGTTGATCTGTCCTCCGTACAAGAGGAACTTCTCGGTCAACGTGGTCTTACCGGCATCCGGGTGGGAAATAATGGCAAAGGTACGTCTCTTCTCAATTTCTGATCTAAAATCCAAGGTTCTAATCTCCTATCATTAGTACAAAGACTTGTTATTAATCTCGTTCTTAGCACCTAAAACATGCAATGCTGTAGATGCCAAACAATCGAACCCGTCAATTGTACCAAAATTCTTACCACTTGTCATGCCCTTGCTGTAAATCAGAAGCGGCACATACTCTCTGGTATGATCTGTGCCGGAATATGCAGGATCACAGCCGTGGTCAGCAGTAACCATCAACATATCCTCTTCATCCATCTTATCCAAAATCTCCGGAAGCTTCTTATCAAAGTAAGCCAACGCATTGGCGTAGCCATCCACATCACGGCGATGTCCGTAGATCATATCCGTATCTACCAGATTTACAAACATCATACCGTGGAAATCGCGATTCATCCAAGCAATGGTCTTATCGATTCCGTCTTCGTTGTTCTCGGTACGAATCATATCGGTTACACCGCGTCCGGCAAAAATATCATTGATCTTACCAACAGCAAGAACATCGTATCCTTCTTCCTTCAACACATCCATCATGGTTGTGGAGGTTGGCTCCAAAGAGAAGTCATGACGACGGGAAGTACGTGTGAAATTGCCCGGCTCACCGATGAATGGACGTGCAATGACACGGCCGACACCATGCTTACCAACCAGCATTTTACGAGCCAGCTCGCAATAACGATACAGTTCTTCTACCGGTACAATGTCCTCATGTGCTGCAATCTGGAAAACAGAATCTGCAGAAGTATATACAATCAGCGCCCCGGTCTTCATATGCTCTTCTCCGTAGTCACGAATGACATCGGTTCCGGAATACGGAAGATTACATAATACTTCACGTCCGGTTAAC
>JAGDAL010000135.1 GCA_017959525.1 Lachnospiraceae bacterium
AAGTTCGCAATCGTTGACGGTTTTGCCGGCAAGTTGATTGTGGAGCCGGAAGAAGATGTTTTGGCTGAGTACCGCAAGAAGCAGGAGGAGGAGCGCGAGAAGCTTCGCCTGTTGCAGGAATTGAAGGGCAAAGAGAATGTTACTTTGGATGGAACTAAGGTCAATCTCTATGCAAACATCGGCGGTGTAAAGGATGTTATGGACGTTCTGAAGAACGATGCAGGCGGAATCGGTTTGTTCCGTAGTGAGTTCTTGTACTTAGAGTCCAGTGATTATCCGTCCGAAGAGGCACAGTTCAAGGCATATCGTACCGTAGCAGAGAATATGGCTGGCAAGAAGGTCATCATTCGTACCTTAGATATCGGTGCTGATAAGCAGGTGGATTACTTCCAGATGGAGAAGGAAGAGAATCCGGCCCTTGGATATCGTGCAATTCGTATCTGCTTGGATCGCGTAGAAGTCTTCAAGACCCAGCTTCGTGCGATTTATCGTGCAAGCTACTATGGTAAGATTTCCGTTATGTATCCGATGATTATCTCTGTTGATGAGGTTCGTCGCATTAAGGAAATCGTAGAAGAAGTGAAGAAGGAATTAGATGAGCAGGGTGCTCCTTACGGTGAGGTAGAGACCGGTATCATGATTGAGACTCCGGCTGCTGTTCTTATGAGTGAGGAACTTGCACAGGAAGTTGATTTCTTCTCTATCGGAACCAACGACTTGACCCAGTACACACTGGCTTGCGATCGTCAGAATGCGAAGTTGGATGGAATCAATGATCCACATCATCCGGCTGTACTTCGTGCAATCGAGATGACAATTAAGAATGGCCACAAGGGTGGCGCTTGGGTAGGAATCTGTGGAGAGCTTGGCGCAGACACCACCTTGACGGAGACCTTCCTCCGAATGGGTGTTGACGAGTTATCCGTTAGCCCATCACGTATCTTAGCAGTACGTGACAAGATTCGCAGTATTGATTTGAGCAAATAATAATATCAGAGAATCGACAGTCTTAGGGCTGTCGATTTTCATATGCTTTGAATAGCAGGAAAGAAGTAGGACATCATGAAAAAATACGACGCAATTCTTTTTGACTTGGATGGAACACTGTTAAATACCATTGGAGATTTGACGGAGGCGGTGAATCATGCGCAGCGTACCTTCGGATATCCGACTCATAGCGTGGAAGAAGTAACGGCTATGGTGGGTAACGGCATCCGAAAGCTTTTGGAGCGCGCCACACCGCAGGGGGAGGACAATCCCAATTTTGATGATGTTTTGCATTCTTTTGTAGAGTATTACATCGCTCATGTGGCGGTGAAGACCGATTATTATCCGGGAATTCCGGAGCTGGTGGGAGAACTGCAGCAGCGTGGTGTAAAAATGGCTATTGTTTCCAACAAGTTCCAGGCCGGTTGTGAAGAACTGCGGGAGCGCTTCTTTGCCGATACCATTCAGACCGTGCTTGGTGATGGGGAAGGCCGTCGCCGCAAGCCCGCAACAGATGCGCCGTTCCAGGCCATGAAGGAGTTGGATACCAAACCATACAAGACCTTATATGTAGGTGATTCCAATGTGGATGCTCAGACTGCCGAGAATGCAGGCCTAGACTATGTGCTGGTGAGTTGGGGATTCTCCCCGAGAGCGGATTTGGAACAGTGGTCTCCACTGGAGATTGCAGAAGAGCCGAAGGATATTTTGAAATATTTTTCTTGACACTGTTTGCGCCAGATTTTACAGTAATAATGCAAGACCAAAGGAGGGCGCCGACATGCTGAATATTTACAAAACAGACGACCGGATTATTCGTGAGATCGCTGCATATGAACCCGGATGCTGGATGAAGCTGACAGCTCCTACCTTGGAAGAGTGTACGGAGATTAGCGAGCGCTTCGATATGGACATTGCAGATGTCCGCGCCGCATTGGATGATGAAGAGAGTTCCCGTATGAGTTTGGAAGATAACTATACGCTGATCTTGATGGATATTCCAACGGCGGAAGTGCGTAACAATCGTCACGTGTACACCACCATCCCGCTTGGTATTATTATCCGGGATGATGTGTTGATTACTGTTTGTTCCGAAGAGACCGCAGTGCTTCGTACCTTTGTGGACCAGCGGGTACGCGATTTTTCTACGAAGAAGCAGATGCGCTTTACCTATCAGATTATCTATAACAGCTGCATGGTCTACCAGAGCTTGCTGCGTAGCATTGATCGGAAGCGTACCGAGATTGAGGAACGTATCGATCAGGATACGGAAGATGTAGATTTGATCGATCTTCACGAGTTGGAATCCAACCTGGTATACTTCGCCACGTCCTTGCGTGCCAACGGCGTTGTGTTGGACCGCTTGACCAGATACGGACGCTTGCGCCAGTACGAAGAGGATCAGGAACTCTTGGATGATGTTATCATCGAGAACAAGCAGGCAATCGAGATGACCCAGATTTATCGTGATATCATCAACGGTACCAGAGAACTTCTGTCTACCGTTATTAATAACCGATTGAACAACGCCATGAAGTACTTGGCTGCCATCACGATCGTTATGTCCATTCCGACCATCATTTCCGGTCTTTGGGGTATGAACGTAGCGGGAGATTGGATGCCGTTTTCTGCCGTGCCGCATGGCTTCGGAATTATCTGTTTGATTACCCTGGTGATCTGTGTGGTTGCCTGGATCATTTTGAAAAAACGTAAGATGTTGTAAGAAGATGCAATTTGCATCTTCTTTTTTTACCTCTTAGTGCGAAAAAATAACCACTTAGAGAAATGCTATAGATTTGCGCTTCTAGATGTGTATACTTAGAAATCAAGAAGGGAGGTGACATGATGAAGGTTCGAATTGAGATCGATCCGGACTTGGTGGAAGAAGAAGTTGTGATTCGTTGCAGCGAAATCAATTTTCTTCGGGTAGCGAAGTCGACCATATTAAACGTTCATCATGTGCGCTCGATTTTGAAAAATATCACCGGTGCCAGTGAAGTGGAATTTGATAATAGTCCGAAGCGGGTATACGTATCCCGCAGTTATTACAAGGCGCTGAAAGATCGGTTGGAGCATAGGAGGTAAGGAAATGAAGAGATTAGGAAATTCTGTAGTTGGAATTCTATTGATTGTGGCTGCAGCGTATTTGGTTGTACATGCATTGGGTATTGAATTGCCGTTCTTGGCTAATGTACATATTAGCGTCTTCCAGTTCTGCGCGTTGCTGTTCTGCGCATCCGTATTGATTCACGGATTGACGGACCGGGATTGGGGGAGCATGGTGTTTGGATTGCTGCTGGGATACTATTTCCTGGCGCAAGTCATCTCTTTGCCGTACATTCCTCTTTGGACAGC
>JAGDAL010000018.1 GCA_017959525.1 Lachnospiraceae bacterium
CACGTACTAATCTTTCAGTGGTAGGCTCGCTGCATACAGCAGCGCGGATGCCCGGAACCTTGTTGGCTGCAAGGGAGATTCCAACGCCGGTACCGCAGATTAAGACACCACAGTCTGCCTGGCCGCTTGCTACATATTCTCCAACCTTCTCGCCATAGAGTGGGTAAGGGGTGGATTCCTTGGTGTCGGTTCCGAAGTTCACTACTTCATGTCCGAGACTCTCAAGAAATGGAATCAACTCCATCTTCATATCAACAGCTGCATGATCATTTCCAATTGCAATTTTCAACTTTTTAGTCCTCCTTATTCAGCAACGGTACGCGTTTGATGTTCTTCTCATTCTTGGCATAGAAGTGATAGAAGAATAATACAATCGCCTCCGCAAAACGCTTTATAATAATCTGGATTTCTTCCTTCCACTTGTGAACCGGCTTAACCATAATGGAACGAATGCCGGCAAGGTTGGCGCCCCAGATATCGGTAAAAATCTGGTCTCCCACGAAGAGTGTGGTCTCCGGAGTGGTACCAAGAATCTCCATGGCCTTCTGGTAAGACTTCGGACTAGGCTTACCTGCCTTATAGATGTAGGCGTCGGCTCCGGAAGCTTCCTTGAAGGACTGAACACGTGGCTCTGCGTTGTTGGATAGAAGCAGGGCCTTGTATCCGTTGCCGTGGAGCATGGTAAAAAAAGCGATTGCGCGCTCATCTGCAGGAGCATTGTGCTCCACTAAGGTGTTGTCCACATCGAAGATGACACCACGGTAGCCTTCCTTGGCAAGCTTGGCAAAATCAATCTGGTAGGTCGATGCTACATAGTCATCGGGATACCAAGTATGTTTCATATTTTGGACCTCATTTTCTATATTGTTTTCAAAACTTTTATAAGTATAACACAATCGTTCTTTCTTGTATTATAGATTCCTTTTTGCTATATTGGAAGTATCAGAATGTGCACGTGCCCGATGCACTAAAATGGGCATTTTTAGAGGTTATATTTTTATAGAAAAGAGGTACAAATATTATGGAAAAACGTGTGTGGGGAAAAACAAAAGACGGAGCAGACGTTACGGTCTACACCATTGGGAATGCCAACGGAATGACCGTAGAAGTGATGGATTTTGGTGCAGATCTTCTTAGCATCAAGGTTCCAACCAAGGATGGCAAGGTGGATGTTGCTCTTGGACATAAGGATTTGGAGTCCTATTTTACCAATGGTTCATTCCTTGGCGCTTGGGTGGTTCGTCATGCGAATCGTATCGGTGGTGCGAAGTTCACCTTGGACGGTAAGACCTACGAGTTAGAGAAGAACGATGGCAATAACAACCTGCACAGCGGCTTCAACCCATTATGTATCCGCATGTGGAATGTAGATGAGGTGGCGGATAATCATATTACGTTCTCTTACGACAGCCCTGCAGGCGATATGGGATTCCCTGGCAAGATGCATACTACCATCACCTATACCGTATTGGATGATAACAGTCTGGCCTTGGATGCAAGTGCTCTTTCCGATGAGCGCACCATCTTCAACCCGACCACACACTGCTACTTCAACTTGGCAGGACACGATCACGGAACCATCTTGGATCATGAGCTCTATGTAAATGCAGATTCCGTTACTTTTGCAGATAAGGAGTCTATTCCGGACGGAAGCATTCGTCCGGTAACCGCAACTCCATTTGATTTCCGTAACTACAAGGTGATTGGTAAGGAAATCGAAGCGGACTACGACATGATGATTTATGGTAGAGGCTATGATCATAACTTCGTATTGAATAAGGATGCAGCCAGCGTGGCACCACAGTATGCAGTGAACGGATTAACCTTGAACCTTGCTGCGAAGCTTCGTGATCCGGCAAGCGGACACGAGATGGAAGTCTATACCGACCTTCCGGGAATTCAGGTATACACCTGCAACTTCTTCAACGGAACAGACATCGGTAAGTCCGGCAAGCCATACCCACATCGTTGCGCAACCGCATTGGAGACCCAGTACTTCCCGAATGCGATCAACGTACCGTCCTTCGACCAGCCGGTGATTGAAGCTAACGAGACCAAGTACACCAGAACGGTATATAAGTTCTTGAATTTCTAATCAGAGAATTGACATTCGTTTCCAATGTAAGTACAATCAATAATCAGTAAGACAAAGGCGTCTTAGAGATTACACTCTAAGGCGCCTTTGTGTATTTTGAAAGGAAAAACTATGGTACGTATTAATCAAAACTATTTGAAGTTACAGGGAAGCTATCTTTTTTCCACCATTGCAAAAAAGGTGGCGGCATATAGCAAAGAAAATCCGGAAGTGGAAATCATTCGATTGGGAATCGGTGATGTGACCCAGCCAATCGTGCCGGCAGTAATTGAGGCGCTGCATGGAGCGGTTGATGAGATGGGGGCCAAGGAAACTTTCCGGGGATATGCGCCGGATTTGGGATATGAATTCCTGCGCAATACCATTGCCAAGAATGATTATGAAAAGCGTGGTTGCGATATAACGCCGGAGGAAATCTTCGTATCGGATGGTGCGAAGTCCGATTGCGCCAACATCCAGGAAATCTTTGATGCAGATTGTTCCATCGCAGTGTGCGACCCGGTATATCCGGTATATGTAGATTCCAACGTCATGGCCGGACGTGCGGGAGATTACGATGAGGTTGCCGGTCAGTATAACAAGGTGATCTACATGCCTTGTACCAAGGAAAATGGATTCGTTCCGGAGTTCCCAAGGGAAGTGCCGGACCTCATCTATCTGTGTTTCCCGAATAATCCCACCGGAACGGTGATTCATAAGGCACAGCTGCAGGATTGGGTAGACTATGCACGGAAGAATGGTTCTATCA
>JAGDAL010000136.1 GCA_017959525.1 Lachnospiraceae bacterium
GAGGACATGATTTGTCAAGGTATGACCCGTACGCCGGACCAAATCATCGTCTCGGCCTACAGTTATTCCGGGGATTATAACAGCGTCTTGTATGTGATGGATCTTGCCGGCAACCTGGAGAAAATCATCGACCTGGGCTTTCGTGCCCATGTGGGTGGATTGGCCTACGATGAGATTCATGGTGTGATTTGGGTGACCGGTCGTCTGGGCCGTGTGCTGGCCTTAGACTGGAAGACCTTGAAACACGCGGTAGAGAAGGATGATCCGTATAACCTGATTTATCGCCATGATGGCAGTTACTTAGCTTCCTTCGATGCAGGACTCATTAACCACAAGGGCCAGAAGATTGCGTCCTTTTTAACCATTTTCGAAGGAAAACTCTACGTGGGCAGCTACGTTAACGGCGATAATGGAATTTTAAATACCTATGAGATTGACGCCGACTGCACCGTCACGTTACAATCGTCCGTAGAGATACCGCAACGGATTCAGGGCATTACCTTCTATCGGGATGTGGCTACGGACACCAGCTATATGCTCCTTAGTGAGAGTTATTCCGTGTACGATAGCCGCCTACTTCGCTTTGTTTACCACGAAGCGACGGAGAAGTACGAGTATCCACAGGCTTCCTGGAAGCTGCCGGAGGGCTCGGAGCAGATTGTGATGACCACCCGCGGTCTATACCTATTGTTTGAATCATCGGCCGAGAAGTACCGTAGTACCGCTCGTTTGCCGAATGACCATATTTTTCTCATCCGTTTGGTTGAGTAGTTGAGGAGAGTATATGAAGAGTGAGCGTCAATCAGCAATTCTAGATCTGATTATGAAAAAAGAGATTGGGACCCAAGAGGACCTGATGGCGGAGCTTCGTCGGGCAGGGTACGATGTGACCCAGGCTACGGTTTCCCGCGATATTCGCGAGATGAAGCTGACCAAGGTGGCCTTGTCCGATGGCAAGCTTCGGTATGTGGCTTACCGCAAGAGCGATGAGGACTTGACCGAGAAGTATCATCGCATTTTCCGGGATGGATTTTTGTCCATGGACAATGCCCAGAACATCCTGGTGATTCGCACGGTTTCCGGTATGGCCATGGCAGTGGCTGCGGCCCTTGATTATATGGACTTCCACGAGATTGTTGGTTCCATCGCCGGGGACGATACCATCATGTGTGCGGTGCGTTCTTTGGATGATACGGTGACCATTATGGAGCGCCTGGAGAAAATCCTGAGTGAATAGTGCTTCTGCCGCTTGGTGCGGCTTGTTGGTTTTGTAGTTATTTTTACGGAGGGAAAAACATGAGAAATATTGTAATCGGACAGTCCGGTGGACCTACGGCAGCAATCAATGCGTCCTTGGCCGGTGCGTATCATCGCGCCAAAGAGCAGGGATTTGATACGGTTTACGGCATGCACCACGGTGTGGAAGGTCTTCTACGTGAAGATTTGATTGCCTTGGAGCCGTTTTTGGATGATGCGGAAGATATTGAGGTGTTGAAGCGCACCCCGGCGTCTGCCCTTGGTACCTGTCGTTACAAGTTGTGTGATTATCACGAAGATGATTCCGATTACAAGAAGGTCATTGCAGTGATGGAGAAGTACGAGATTGATGTATTCCTCTACATTGGCGGCAATGATTCCATGGATACGGTGAAGATGCTGTCTGACTATGCAGCAGAGCATGGTCTGCCGCAGCGCTTTATGGGTGTGCCGAAGACCGTTGATAACGATCTTCCGGTAACGGACCACTGCCCGGGCTATGGTTCTGCGGCAAAATACATCGCAGCTTCCTTGAAAGAAGTTATGCGCGATAACAACGCCGGTGATGTGAACAAGCCTACCATTATCGTAGCTGAGATCATGGGACGTAACGCCGGATGGCTCACCGCTGCGGCTGCACTGTGCAAGGGTGCGGACTGCAAGGGCGTGGATGCGATTTTCCTTCCGGAGAAGGTGTTTGATCTGGATGCTTTTCGTGCCTTGGTGAAGCGTCTCGGTGAGGCGAAGAAGCCGGCCCTCATTGCAGTATCTGAGGGTGTGAAGTTGGCGGACGGCCGTTATGTATGTGAATTGTCTGCAGATGTGGCAGTGGATGCCTTCGGACACAAGCAGATGTCCGGAACCGCTGACGGCGTATCCGAAGCAGTTCAGGAAATGGCAAGAGGTGCTACGGACCAGGCTGACAGCGTACAGAAGTCCACAGAGAATATCGGAATGCTTTCCGATGCTATCCAGAACGTATCGGATAATGCAGAAAACC
>JAGDAL010000137.1 GCA_017959525.1 Lachnospiraceae bacterium
TCCCAACCGTGTACGTCTGCCTCGTCGGACATACGCTTCAAGAACAGGATACCTGCGATGATCATACCAACCTCGATGGCTACCACCAAGTCGAAGACAACGGTCAATACGAAGGTCAATACCAATACAGCGATGTCGCTCTTCGGTGCAGTCTTGCACAGATGAACGAACGGTCTCCACTGGCACATGTTATACGCTACCAAAAACAGGATGGATGCGATGGTCGGCATTGGGATTAATCCTGCCACCGGCATCAAAAGTACTAATACTAGAACCAAAAGAACTGCGTGTACCATTCCGGCTACCGGAGTACGTCCACCGTTCTTGATATTTGCTGCGGTACGAGCGATTGCACCTGTTGCAGGGATTCCGCCGAACAGTGCGGAGGTAATGTTACCGGCACCCTGGGCAATCAACTCCATGTTGGAACGATGATGGGAGTTGATCATTCCGTCTGCTACGACACAAGACAACAGGGACTCGATAGCTGCCAATACTGCGATGGTCACTGCATCGGAGAATACCAGCTTCACGTTGCGGATGCTAAAATCCGGAAGACGGAATGCCGGAAGTCCCGGATGAATCTCGTACAAATCTCCAATGGTATTTACATGAAGGCCAAGGCCGCTGACCATTGCGATACCGGCGATAACTGCCAGCAAGGATCCCGGAATCTTCTGGGTAATCTTGCTTGGAATCATTGGCCATACAATCTGAATTGCCAAGCATACCAGACCAACCAATACTGCCATCCAGTTGATGGTTCCGATGTTGGCTGCAACCGCCTCCACCTTATTGATGGTCTCGATGGTTACTGTTCCTGCCGGATAGGTAAGGCCTAAAAAGTCCTTCCACTGTCCGATAAAAATAGTGACTGCGATACCGGCGGTAAATCCGGTAGTGATGGTGTATGGGATGAACTTAATCAGGCTGCCCAAGCGGCACAATCCCATGATGATCAAGAAAATTCCGGCGATGACGGTGGCCAGTGCCAATCCGCCCATTCCGTTTTTCGCTACGATGCCTGCAACGATGGTTGGAAAAGCTGCGGTAGGACCTGCAATCTGTACGCGGCTTCCTCCCAAGAAAGAAATCACAAATCCGGCGAAGATTGCGGTGTAGATACCCTCTTCCGGGCCAACGCCGGAGGCCAATGCCAATGCAATGGACAACGGCAATGCGATGATTGCTACAATAATTCCGGAAATCACGTCCTTAACGAACTGTTCCTTCGTATACTGTTTCATATTAGAAAACAGCATCGGCTTCAACTTGTCTCGTTTCATATATACTCCTATTCTCAAAATACAAAAACCGAAACAATTTTACGCCTAGCGTTTTCTCTTTTCAATACAAAAATGATCCCGGAGGTATTTTTCCGGGACCATTGCATTTAATTCATTTTCAGGGTGTCACAGATGTTCTTCATCTCATCATCGGAAAACTCTTCGTGGCTCCAGTTTAAGATGTCCTTGCCACCGTTCCATCTAGGGATTAGATGTACGTGAAGGTGGAAGACGGTCTGGCCTGCAGCCTCGCCGTTATTCTGGAGGATGTTGAATCCGTCGCAGCCCAGCTTCTCGGTCATGTGAGTCGCAACCTTCTTAGCCAGCGGAAGAATCTTCGCTGCGGTTGCATCATCCACTTCGTAGATATTTGCGAAGTGATTCTTCGGAAGAATCAGGGCATGTCCGCGGGTTGCAGGACTTGCATCTAAGATTACCTTGAACTCATCGTCTTCATAGATTGCGTTGGTTGGAATATCTCCATTGGCCAACTTACAGAAAATACAATTGTCGTCTCTCATGTTCCCCTCCTAAAAATTAAAAATCGTATCCAACATGCGCAAGGTTGCAAACTGTCCCTTGGCGCTCATATCTCCTACGGTAAATGCACGCTGGAAGGTCATCCGTCCGGAAGTAATCTCCTCTAAGATGGTGGACTTCATTTTGACAATGACATCCACGCCGGATTCCTCGCCATAGTGGCAATCGATCTGGTCTTCGCGAATACCGACGAACAGCGGCTGTGCCTGTCCTTCGATGACGAAGGAATATTTGGCTGCGAAGTTCCTCTGCGGTGTGAAATGTGCCTTCAGCACGGAAATCAATTCCACCGAAGTATCCTCGGTCTGCTGTCCCAACATATTTCTATAGAGGGAAGACAGTTCCATAATATCTTCCTTCTGCTGCTTCACATAATCATCATCCGATGCATAAACGGATAACTGCTCACTCTCCTGTGGGGTCAGCTCCAACTGCTGGGTGCGCAGTACGGACTGCTTCACTGCCTGGTTACTGGTCGGAAGTCCCTTGGTCTTCTGTGAGATCGTGCGGTAGAGATTCTCCGCCTTCTTCTCAATAATATGAAGATACTCTTTGCTCTTCTCGAAGCCCTCGATATTCTCCACATAACCACAGAGTCCGGAACACGGAAGTCCGCCAAGAATCTCCCAGGCGTTCTCCAGCGTCAATACGCCTTCCCGCTCACCATAAGTGGTTGAGAGAACCACCGGCTGCATGTAAATCTTGGCAATGCGCTCCTTGTCTCCATAGAGCCAGCAAGCATCCAAGAACTGTGTCATGTTCCCGCCGATTCCAAGCCACTCCACTGTCGTAGCCAGGATAATTCCGTCCGCATCATTCAATGTGGCCGGCAGGGTGGATACCTGGTTCTTGTATTCATATATATTGTATCGCTTCACCTCTACGCGAAGTTCCGCCAATACCTGTTCCATTTTGGAAATTACGTAGATGGTTGGATCGTCCAATACTCCACGTCCACCATAATAGATATTGATTTTCATCTCTATTCCCTTCCGCAAAATACGTAAGCTTGACTACTACCAAGTATATCAAAGTTACTTCATTGGTACAATCTGAAGCGTATATCCCAATGGCGCCAGTATGCGCAAAAGGCTATCTATCCGTGGAGAGTGTTGACTTTTTTCAATCCGCGCAATCGCAGGCTGCTTCAAATTGCACTTGTTTGCAAGTTCTGCCTGAGACAACCCCTGCTCTTCGCGAATTGCAACCATGGACAAAATCAGCTCTTCTTCCAGTGCAATGATTCTTTCCTCTTCCTCCGAAAGATTTAATTCTTGTCGAACTTCTTTCCAGGTACTCATATCAACCCCTCCTTCGCATATAATCTTCTAATTCTTTTTTTGCTTTATCTATCTCAACTCTAGGTGACTTCAGCGTTGCTTTTTTAAAATGATGCAATAACACAAATGTATTTTCATCACAATATGCAAACATGATTCGATTTCTAAGTGGACGTAATTCCCATATTTCTCCCTCCAAATGACGTACAACCGGCAAGCCTACACTTGTTCCCACCTTTTCCAGAAGATCTATATAAGCTACCACTTTATTAAAATTGATTCGAGTATCCTTGCTTTTTGCCCTTTTCTGTTTCAAGTCGAAAATAAAGGTTTTTACGTCACATTTCCCTTCTCGATCTTCATAAAACTCGATTTTATACAATACTTCCTCCTTAGATTATAACAAGTTTGTTATAATCATTCAATAACAAATTTGTTATAAATCATACCGCTCGATACGCAACATCAGCAAATAAAATCTGGTCCATTCTTTGCAGCACGTGAGGTTCGTGATAACTCAGAAGTTGCCCGTTACAGTAAGTGCCATTGATAGAATTTAAGTCCTCAAGCTGATATTTTCCTTCCGGATTCTTTCGAATGCGCGCATGGTATCTGCTCACTGCCGGAGACGGAAGTGTAACGGTATTGTCCCCCACCTTACTTCCGACCGTTATCGTATCCCCATCAAGCACAATCTCCGGTCCGTTTCCATTACCTTCACATACAAGCTTCGTTACTTTCTGAACAACAACCTCCGACAGCATCTGCGTCTTCGGCTCACATAGCGTCTGTGCATCAAAGACGAAATCTTCCTCTTCCTTCGGCAGTGGGAATAACTCCTTGCGCTTGGATACCACACCGTGAAAAATCCGGGCCTTCCACTCCTCGAAGTATTCCTGCAAGCGCTCTAGAAGCGAAAGCTCTGCCTCCTCTTCCTCCGGCTCCCAGCCTTCCTCTTCTTCCTCATACGGTTGCTGTCGAATCTGGATGCAACGGTCCTCGATTTCTTCTAAGACTGCAGGCTGTGGTTGCACCTGTCGCAATCGCTCTGCCGCCACCGTAATCGAGAATTCTTCCCGCAGGCTTTCCTCATAGAGGTCATAGCAAATCTTCCGAAGGTCCTCATCCGCATGGTCCACCTCCGCAATCAAATGCTCCGTAATCGACTGAAACTCTTTTCTTACATCCCGCTCCTTCATAGGGCAATAGCACAGGAACACCTCGCAGTTTTCCCCGCTGTGCTCTACGAAAATCGCATCCGCCGAGAAGAGCACCCGCTCCTGCGCAATCAGGTATTCTTCCAACTGCCGGCAGGCATTGCCAAGTGCCTCCAACACCCCACGCAAATGCTCCTTGGTCACCTTCTCCTGGGTGAGATAATCCCGCAGGGAGCGCTTCCCGGTAATGTCATACCAATACTGCACCTGCCCATCCATCTCGGTCGTATGGTAGGGTAAAAACATGGAAATCTCGTTATTTTCCAACATTCGTTCCTCATATGCTTCCGCCTGTACGCGGCCGGAAGCCACCATATAGCTATGGCTTAAATCTCTTTTGTATGTAATATTCATTTACTTCTCCTTCTTCGTTATGGTATCCAGCACTTCTTTGCCGAACTGAATCCGGCGAAACCGGGTCGCCGCATCATCTACCGTCTTTGCTGTCGTCGCAAGTTCCGTCATGGTCTGCTCATAAATCTGGAAGGTGAACAGAATCGACGCCATGGTAATCCCA
>JAGDAL010000138.1 GCA_017959525.1 Lachnospiraceae bacterium
CCGCAGCAGGTGGCTGAGATTCTAGAGGCCAAGGACCGGAAGCTTGCGGGGCCTACAGCTCCGGCTAAGGGGTTGTGTTTGGAAAAGGTGGATTATTAACTAAATGGACAATTGTCCAAATTTGTATCAATTTATTTACTTCGTTCTCCTCCCGTGCTAGGATGAATTTGCAGACAATTTTTACATAAGGAGGGGAAATGAAAATGGAGTTAGCTAAGAAATATGGTGCTGTCGTAGTGCTTGGATTGGTTGCAATCATTGCTTCCATTGCTGCAGATATTTCTGATTATCTCAGCGGTATCGTACTTGGCTTCGGAGCTGCAATGATTTTATTTGCACTCTACGAGATGGTTTCTGTTACTGCAGAAGCGAAGAAGCAGGAACAGTAAAATACGAATGCATAAGAAGGCGAGGAACAAATGGTTCCTCGCTTTTTTCATGTTTTCGAAAAAGTATAAACATTGCATAAAATGGAACATGACATTTTGTGAATGATTTTGACGGAAAATGATTGCAAATGACCAAGTGAGGCGATAAAATTTGATTAGAGTTGAAAGATTATGGAAGAAAGTGAGTGATTTTTCATGCTGACAGAGGAACGTTTCGCACGAATAATAGCATTGGTGGACCGCAAGGGTAGTGCGACGGTGGCTGAGATGATGCAGGAGATTGAAGCGTCAGAATCAACCATCCGGCGTGACCTGGAGACATTGGACAAAACCGGTCAATTGATCAAGGTGCGTGGAGGAGCCATTTCCAAGAAGGGCTCTTACAGTACCCGCGATGACGAGGTGGTATTGCGCCAGCAGCGCAATGTGGATGCCAAGGAATCCATTGCCAAATATGCGGCAAGTCTGATTGAGAGTCACGACTTTGTTTATATTGATGCCGGAACCACCACGGAGAAGATGCTGAAGTACATCAACAATCACGACGCAATTTACGTCACCAACGCCGTAAGCCATGCCATGAAGCTGGCATCCATCGGTTGTACCGTATTCATCTTAGGCGGTGAATTCAAGTATGCCACGGAGGCAATCGTCGGTGAAGAAGCAATTGCATCCTTGAGTAAGTACAACTTTACCAAGGGATTCTTCGGTAGCAACGGTATCACGGTGAAGAATGGTTTTACCACACCGGAGATTAAGGAGGCACTGATTAAGCGCCAGGCCATGGCGTCCTGTAAACAGTGTTATGTATTGGCTGACCACAGTAAGTTTGGGGAGATTTCATCAGTAAGTTTTGGCGGTGTCGATGAAGCAACCATCATCACCGATAAGACGGATGACAACATGAAGAGAACCTATAAAAATTTAGTGGAGGTGGTGCAATGATTTATACCGTAACCTTTAATCCATCCTTGGATTACATCGTATCCGTAGACCATTTTCAGGTCGGTTCCGTGAATCGTACCAATACGGAGTTGATGTTCCCGGGTGGCAAAGGAATCAACGTGTCCATGGTATTGAAGAACTTAGGCTATGACAGCGTGGCACTTGGTTTTATGGCTGGATTTACGGGCAAAGAGATTGTGCGATTGTTAGACGAGCGAGAAGTAAAGAGCAACTTCATCAATGTTGCCGAAGGTATTTCCCGCATCAATGTGAAGCTTCGCAGTGACGAAGAATCTGAAATCAACGGAATGGGTCCGGCAATTTCCTCAGGGGATATTGATAAGCTGTATGCGCAGCTGGACGAGCTGAACGATGGCGATGTGCTGGTGTTGGCCGGCAGTATTCCATCCGTGATGCCGGAGTCCATGTATATGGATATCATGAAGTATCTGGAAGATAAGAATCTTCATATTGTTGTAGATGCAACAAAAGATCTTCTGATGAATGTACTTCCATATCATCCGTTTTTGATTAAACCGAATAATCATGAGCTGGGAGAAATCTTCGGTGTAACCTTAAACACCAAGGAAGAGGTCATCCCATATGCCAAGAAGCTCCAGGAGAAGGGTGCGCGTAACGTACTGATTTCCATGGCGGGTGAAGGTGCTCTTTTGGTAACGGAGGACGATCAGGTATTTGAGTCCATGCCGCCGAAGGGCAAAGTCAAGAATTCCGTTGGAGCCGGAGATTCCATGGTAGCCGGATTCATTGCTGGCTATATGAATTCTCATAATTATGAAGAGGCTTTCTATATGGGCCTTTGCACAGGTAGTGCTTCCGCTTTTTCCGATAACCTGGCAACCAAGCCTGAGGTTCAGGCGCTGTTGCAACAGTTGGGAAGAGCTTAAGTAATAAATTCCGGGAAGAATTTTTGTGAGGGACTGACTTCCCGTGACACAAGCCACGTAACAAGAGGAGAGGAGAAACAAATGAGAGTAGAAGATTTACTTTCGAAGGAAAGCATTGATCTTAACGGCAGTGCTTCCAGCA
>JAGDAL010000139.1 GCA_017959525.1 Lachnospiraceae bacterium
ACGGTTGTGAAGAACTTCACGACAGATACGAATCTGCTGACGGCACTGCTTGTTGGAATTGGAATGGTTGGCATCAATGATGGTAGCCGGATTCACCAAATCCATTTCCTGATACATCTCATAGAGACGCATCATATCTTCGTAGGGATAGGTTTGAGTAGTGTTGCCGGGTTTGGATACGGCACCGCGCAGAATAGTATGTGCCAGTGGGTTCCCCGTGGTTTTAACTTCATATCCTGCGAAGGTGAAGTGATGCGGATGCTGTGCGGCATATACGGAATTTAGCATGACAGCGAAGTCGCCGGAAGTCGGATTTTTCATACCGCTGGCTACATCGAAACCACTGACAGTAAGACGATGATGCTGATCCTCTACGCTACGGGCACCGATGGCAACGTAGGAGAGAAGGTCTTCTACATAGCCCCAGTTCTCCGGGTAGAGCATCTCATCCGCACTGGTCATACCGCTTTCTTCGATGGAGCGGATGTGCATCTTACGCATGGCGATTAAGCCTTCTACCATATCCGGAGCCTTGAGTGGATCCGGCTGGGATGCGATGCCTTTGTAGCCTTCGCCGGTGGTACGTGGCTTGTTGGTGTACACACGCGGTACCACGAAGATCTTGTCTTTGACCTTGTCGGCAACTTTTGCCAGACGGGAGGTATATTCGCAAACCGCATCTTCATTGTCTGCGGAGCATGGTCCGATGATGACAAGGAAACGGTCGTCTTTGCCGGTGATAATATCAGAGACAACAGCGTCTCGTTCTGCTTTTAGCTTGGCCAATTCCGGGCGCATCGGGTACTGCTGCTTGATCTCTTCCGGTGTTGGCATTGGATTGATGTATGTAAAACTCATGGGTTGATTCCTCCGTTATGCAAGTAAATTTGGAAAACAGGTCTGCTTGATGACATCGATTGGCATTTCCTTGCCGGTCCATAGAGCAAAGCTGGCAGCACCCTGGAAGAGTAGCTGTCCTTCGCCGTTAATGATGGTCGCTCCGGCAGCCTCTGCATCCTGTAAGAGGGTGGTCTTGGCCGGATGATAGATGGCATCAAATACCACCAAATCCTTATGGAACATGGATGGATCTACAAGAGAAGCGGTATCATCGCCCATGCCCACATTGGTGGCATTGGCAAGGATTTGGCTCTCACCAATCTCACGGCGCATCGTATCGGCATCTGCCATGTCATAGACCGCTACCTTGCAGTCCGTTGTTTTTGTAATGTTATCCGCAAACTGCACCGTCTCTTGGAAGGTGGCATTTTTGCGCTTAAAAACAGAAATCTCACGTACACCGTCGATGGCAGCCTGTGCAATCATGGGTGTGGCAACACCGCCGGCGCCAAGGATGGTCATCTTGGTTCCCGCTACCGTGCATCCGCGGTCTTCTAAGGCACGAATAAAACCAATGCCGTCCGTGGTATGTCCAATCAGCTTCCCGTCTTCATTGACAATCGTGTTCACGGAGCCGGCCAGGCGGGAGGCTTCGGATAACTCGTCTAAGAGGGGGATGACCGTGTGCTTTAAGGGCATGGTCAGATTGCATCCGCGGCAGCGAAACAGGCGCAGAGCGTCAATGGCTGCGGGTAGTTGTTCTTCGGTGATATCAAAGGCCAGATATGCATAGTCCAAGCCAAGATGATTGGCTGCAATGGTATGCATCCGTGGAGAAATGCTGTGCTCCACCGGGTGGCCAAGAAGGCATAACAGATTGGTATGCCCGCTAATGCTAGTGTCCAATATGTTTGTTTTCATCTTTTCCTTTCCTTCCGGTAAGTAAATTACCGATTTTTATTATACGAAGAAAGCGAAGGCAGTGTCAAACAATCTTCGTGCTCACGCCTTGCAAGAGCGGGCCTGTGTATTCTATACTAGAAAAGACAGAAGGAGAACGGCAATCACAGGAGGATGAAGATGCCACTGATTATCAAGGGGAAAATGATTGACCACGGTGCACCGATGATTTGTGTTCCGGTGGTACACGCGAAGAAAGCAGATATTATCGAAGCGGTAGACCATTTGGTGGATGCCGGCGTGGAGATGATTGAATGGAGAGCAGACTTCTATGAAGCTTTGACCAATGAGGAAGAGCTTCGGGAATTGTTGCAAATCCTACGAAATAAAACGGCAGAGATCGTCCTGTTGGTAACGGTCCGTACCGATGCGGAAGGCGGCAATGCGCATCTGTCCGAAGAGGAACGCATTGCATTATTAGAATCTATCGCCAAGACCCATTGTGTGGATTTGGTGGATGTGGAGTATTTTACCTATCAGGACCCGGTAGCGTTGATTCATTCCTTGCAGATGAACGGCGCATTGGTGGTGACCTCCCATCATAACTTTGAGAAAACACCGTCGACGGAAGAGATGCTGCAGCGGTTGGAGACCATGGCCGAGGCGGATGCAGATCTGGTGAAGCTGGCAGTCATGCCACAGAAGATTAAGGACCTTTTGGACCTTCTGGAAGTAACAGAAGAGTTTAAGTTCCGGAACAAAGAGGTGCCGCTAATTACCATGTCTATGGGACGCATCGGCATGTTAAGCCGCATCAGCGGAGAGATTTTCGGCTCCTGTGTAACCTTTGGTGCAGATGGGATTGCCAGCGCACCGGGACAGCTAGACCACAAGGACTTACAGGAAACATTAGCGGTGATTCATCGCTATTACGAGGTATAGAGGACATGAACAATATCTATCTGGTAGGCTACATGGGATGCGGAAAATCCGCCGTGGGACGGGAGCTCCCCCGGATGACATATCGCAGATTTATGGATACGCACGCGCTGATTGTAGAACAGGAAGGCATGCCGATTCCCCGCATCTTCGAGGAGAAGGGGGAAGCCTATTTTCGCAAGGTGGAGACCGAAGTTTTACGGCGCCTGACCAAGGAAAAAAAGCGGATCATTTCCTGTGGCGGTGGTGTTGCTATGCGTCCCGAGAACGTAGAAGAGATGCGCCGGGGCGGTAAAATCGTACTCCTTAGTGCGCGCCCGGAGACCATCCTAAAGCGGGTGGCAAGAGATGAGAATCGACCGCTCTTAAAAGGACGGAAAACCATCGAAGGAATCACGGAGTTAATGGATGCCAGACTGCCTCATTACCAGGCGGCAGCAGACCTTACCGTAGCAACAGATGACCGCTCCATGGAGGAGATTGCAAAGGAAATTTGCAAGGCATTTATCCCGCCGGTTCGTTGACTTTGCCTACTCTCTTTGGTAAGATAGATTCGTCGTGTGACATGTAGGCGTAGCGTAGCTGGATAACGCATCAGACTCCGACTCTGAAGATCGCTGGTTCGAATCCAGTCGTCTACATTCTTATATCTTCGCAGTCCTTTTTTCTGCGAAGGTATAATACGATTTTGTGTGGTAGGAGGATTTATTGTGGAAGATAACAAGAAAGCAAAGCCTTCTTTTGATATGGATAAATTAAAGGAACTCTGCAGTAAGGTAGGCACCTTCATTATGAAGGAGAAGCGTTACTTCGGAGCAGGTATCGTATGTATTGCGATGCTGTTGCTTTTAGCATTCGGTATTGGTGACAAGGCCAGTGAGGCAGATCCGATGTCCGGTGCATACCAGGAATTCAAAGAAGTTGACGTTAAGAACGAAGACGAAGAATTATTACAGTTGGTGAGCAGCTATTACGAAGCTTATGCCAACAACGATTTGACTACATTACAGTCCCTTGCTTACCCGGTTTCCGAGGCTGAGCAGAGTTATATCTCTTTTATGTCCAATTACATTGAGAGCTATAACATTACGGACATTTATACCAAGCGTGGTACGGATAAGAAGTCTTTCCTTGTTTCCGTGAAGGTGAGCATTAAGTTTGCAAACCTTACCAGTGAAGCACCGGGATTGGATTTCTTCTATGTAGAGACCGATGAGGATGGCAAGCTGTACATCAACAATCTCTACAGTGCTTACAACCAGGAGAATAGCGAGCAGCCAATGGATTCTACCATTTCTGCTTTGATTGCTGAGTTTGAGCAGCAGCCGGATGTTCTGGCACTTCAGGCTCAGGTACAGAATGAATTCAACAAGCTCGTAGAGAGCGATGCAGAATTCAACGGATTCGTAACTTCTACTTTGCCAACCGCTGCACAGCAGTGGGCTGCTGAGTACAACGCTCAGGTAGCAGCCGCTGAACAGGCAGCTGCAGATGCGAAGGCCGCAGAAGAGCAGGCAGCCGCAGATGCCGCAGCAGCAGAAGCAGCAGCTGCAGAGCAGGCTGAGAAGGAAGCGAATGCAACACAGGTCATTACGACCGCTCGTATCAATGTACGTGAGGACCACGAAGATGGTGCTAACGTATTGGGCAAGGTGGACGAAGGAACTGTCCTGAAGAAGTACACAGAGTACGGTACTTGGGCAGAGGTGGAATACAACGGTGGCGTTGGTTATGTCAGCGTTGAGTTCATCAAGGATTATTCTGAGGATGCTGCATCTGAGGAGAAGACAGAAGATGCGAAGGAAGATACTTCCTCTTCCCTTTCCAAGGGTGATGTGGTTACATTGTCCAGCACCGTCAATGTTCGTTCTTCTATGAGCGAGACTGCTTCTAAGGTTGCAGTTGCATATGCCGGTGAGCAGGTAACGGTTGTCATGCCATACGCAGAAGGCTGGACCAAGGTTACCTACAAGGGCAAAGAGGGATATATCAAGTCAGAGTTCCTGAAATAATCAATTCGAAGTTCAATGAGCGGAGACTCTAACGGGTCTCCGTTTTTTTATTACAAAATGGAGTTATTCAATGGAAGATGTACGTTTGAATAAATACTTATCGGATGCCGGTGTCTGTTCCAGACGTGAGGCAGACCGACAGATTGAAGCCGGCAACGTAATGGTAGATGGCGCGGTAGCCAAGCTTGGGGACCGGATTGCACCGGATGCCAAGGTGGTCTATTGCGGCAAGCCGGTGGTACCGGTGGAGCAGAAGGTGATTCTCTTAGTGAATAAGCCGAAGGGAATCGTATGTACCTCCGAGAAGATGGAGAAGAACAACATTGTGGATTACATCCATTACCCGATTCGCCTCTATCCGGTGGGACGACTGGATAAGGATTCCAGAGGACTGATTCTTATGACCAACGACGGAGAGCTGTCCAATCGCCTACTAAAGGCCCGTTACTACCATGAGAAAGAGTATCTGGTTACAGTGAATCGTGAAATCACCGCAGAATTCGTACAGAAGATGTCTGCCGGTGTTTACATCGAGGAAGAGGGCAAGAAGACCCGTCCATGCAAGGTGAAAAAGACCAGTCGCAATCAGTTCCACATCATCCTGACCCAGGGATGGAAGCGACAGATCCGACGGATGTGCGAGGCCTGCGGCATGCGCGTGGAGGATTTGCAGCGTATCCGTATCGAGAATATTACCCTTGGCGATGTGCCGGAGGGAAGCTACCGCAAGCTGACTGCGGAGGAAGAGAGAGAACTGCGTCGTAGACTGGCAGGGGATCATTAGGAGTAGAAGTATGGCAAGTAAGCAAGAAGATTTGGCTCGCATTGAGGAGCTTAGAAAAACATTAGAGTATCACAGTAATCTCTATTACAACCAGGATGAACCGGAGATTACGGATTATGAATATGACATGATGATGCAGGAGCTGCGCAAATTGGAAGCGCAGTATCCGGAAGAAGTGAATGCAGCATCCCCAACCCAGCACGTGGGCGGTTCTGCCAAGCGTGAGGCCGGCGTTTTGGTGCGTCACAATGTACCGATGCTGTCCTTACAGGATGTGTTCTCTAAGGATGATGTGGATCATTTCGTAGAAGAGATGCAGCAGAAGTTAGTAGATCCGGAATTTGTCGTAGAGTACAAGATTGACGGCTTGTCCATGGCCCTTCGTTATGAGAACGGCAATTTGGTATTGGCAGAGACCCGAGGCGACGGTATTGAGTTTGGTGAGGACGTGACCGTCAATGCCAGAGTCATTGATGATGTAGTGGAGACCTTGCAGGATGCACCGGAGTACTTGGAGATTCGCGGCGAAGTCTATATGAAGAATGCGGATTTCGATGCGGTGAATGAGAAGCAGGAACTCCTTGGCAAGAAGACGTTTGCCAACCCGCGTAACTGTGCGGCAGGAACCCTGCGCCAGCTGGATTCTTCCATCTTAAAAGAGCGGAAGTTATCCCTGTTTATCTTTAACTTACAGCAGGTACGTGGCCGTGAGTTCGCCACCCATACGGAAGCCTATGAGTACATGAAGTCTCAGGGCATCTCCGTCATTGAAGACTACAAGGTCTGCCATACTAAGGAAGAGGTGTGGGATGCCATCTGTGCCATCGGAGAGAATCGTGGTAACTTGGCTTATGATATTGACGGCGCTGTAGTCAAAATCAACCGTTACAGCGACCGAGAGCAGTTGGGCAATACCGCCAAGGTTCCAAGATGGGCGGTAGCCTATAAGTATCCGCCGGAAGAAAAAGAGACCAAGATTCTAGATATTGAGTTATCCGTTGGTCGTACCGGACGTATCAATCCGACCGCGGTTTTCGAGCCGATTCGTCTGTGCGGTACCCCCGTATCCCGTGCTGCCTTGCACAACCAGGATTTCATCGATGAGCTTGGTTTGGGCATTGGAGATACCGTCTTAGTCTATAAGTCCGGTG
>JAGDAL010000140.1 GCA_017959525.1 Lachnospiraceae bacterium
ATCTCACAAATCTTTTCAAAATCTTTCAAAATATATTTGTTTGATTTGTTTTGATTTGAAGGATTTCTCGCCGTAGGCGACTAAATATCAAGGGTTTCGTATACTTGCGAAAGTTGAGTTAAGAGTTAAGAATTAAGAAATCGACGAAGTCGCTTCGCAGAGCGAAGAATTAAGAAAATTTGTAATCGAGATATGTCAGTTAGAGCATGGAAAGAGGAGGTGGTGATTCCCACCTATGAGATTGGCAAGCCAGAGAAGAACCCCATTTTCCTGGAGAAGCGTGTATATCAGGGCAGCAGCGGTGTAGTGTACCCTTATCCCGTCATTGAAAGCATCAGCGACGAGAAGACGGACCATACGTACGAGGCTGTGTATCTGGAGAACGAGTATCTGAAGGTGATGATTCTGCCCGAACTGGGCGGCAGGATGCAGATGGCGTATGACAAAATCAAGCGGCGCCACTTCATCTACTACAACCACGTCATCAAGCCCGCGCTGGTGGGCCTGGCCGGTCCGTGGATTTCGGGCGGCATCGAGTTCAACTGGCCGCAGCACCACCGCCCCAGCACGTTCATGCCTGTGGACTGCAAGGTGGTGGAGAATGTGGACGGGTCGGTAAGCGTGTGGGTGAACGAGCGCGAGCGGATGTTCCACCAGCAGGGCCAGGCGGGCTTCACGCTGCGCCCGGGCTGTGCCTATCTGGAGATTCAGGGCCGCCTGTACAACCCGACGGAGACGCCGCAGACGTTCCTGTGGTGGGCCAACCCGGCGGTGGCGGTGAATGACAATACCCAGTCTATTTTCCCGCCGGATGTACACAGCGTCTATGACCACGGCAAGCGCGCCGTATCCAGATTCCCGATTGCAACCGGTGTATATTACAAGCACGATTACAGCGAAGGTGTGGATATTTCCCGGTACAAGAACATTCCGGTGCCTACATCCTATATGGCGGAGAAGTCCGATTACAACTTCGTAGGCGGTGATGATTATGGAAAAAAAGCAGGCCTTCTTCATGTGGCAGACCATCACGTATCTCCGGGCAAGAAGCAGTGGACCTGGGGCAACGGGGATTTCGGTCGTGCCTGGGATCGGAACTTAACGGATGAAGACGGCCCTTATATTGAGCTAATGACGGGCATGTATTGCGACAACCAGCCGGATTACTCCTGGCTGAAGCCGTATGAGGAGAAGGTGTTTACCCAGTATTTTATGCCGTATAAGGCAGTAGGACAGGTGAAAAACGCCAGCATCCATGCGGCATTGAATATGGAAGTCAGAGACGACGGTCTCTATGTATGCTTATATGGCACCGGCCGATACGAAGGGGCCAAGCTTCTGGTAACGGAAAAGGGCAAGAATGTCTATGAGGAGACCATCACCATCTCTCCGGTAGATATTTATGAGAAGACCTTACCGCTGCAGTTTGACAGTGAATATGATGTGAAGGTGTCTCTGTGGTTCGAGGGCCGGGAACTGGTATCCTATCAGCCGAAGGACCAGGGCATACCGGAGTTGGCAGAACCTGCAGTGGCAGCCAAGCTTCCGGAGGAAATCATAACCAACGAGGAACTCTATATTACCGGACAGCATATCGAGCAGTATCGCCATGCCACCTGGCTTCCGGATCCATACTATTTGGAAGGATTAAAGCGGGATCCGGAGGATATTCGTATCAATAATGCATACGGTTTGTTGTTATTACGACGGGGACGATTCGAAGCAGCGGAGCAGTATTTCCGTGATGCCTTGAAGCGTTTGACCCGGATGCATCCGAATCCATACGACAGTGAGCCGTTCTATAACTTGGGATTGGCGCTGTTTTACCAGGGCAAGTATGAGGATGCCTACGATAACTTCTACAAGGCTGCCTGGGTCAGTGAATTGCAGGAGATGGCCTACTATTATCTGGCTGTGATCGCCTGCCGCAGAGGAGAATACCCGGAGGCACTGGAGCTGGTAGAGAAGGGTCTGGTAAAAAATGTACACAACATCAAGGCCAGGGGCTTGAAGGCGATGATTCTTCATACCTTGGGACGGGATGAGGAAGCACTTTCCTGGATTGAAGAAAGCCTATCCATCGATGCTTTTGATTTTGTCTCCAGATTTGCCAAGTATTGGATTTCCAAGAAGTCGGAAGTACTCTTGGAAGAGTTCAATGACTTAACCCGTGGCTTCCATGAGACCTATTTGAATGGTGGACGGGATCTGGCAGAGGCTGGATTCTATAAGGAAGCCATCGCACTACTTCGGGAGTGCGAAGTGAACCATCCGATGGTGCATTACTATCTGGGCTATTACTATGCAATGTCCGGCGACAGTGAAGAAGCGAAGAAGGAGTATGCGTTGGCGGAAGAAGCCAATCCGACTTACTGCTTCCCGAATAAGTTGGAGGATATTGCAGTGCTGCGACATGCTATGGAGTGTCAGCCGAAGGGGGCCAAAGCACCATACTATCTGGCCTGCTTATATTATGATAAGTTGCAGTTTGATGAGGCCATTGCCCTGTGGGAGGCTTCCAAGGCGTTGGATGATGGATTTCCAACATTACTTCGAAATCTGGCCATTGCTTACTATAATAAGAAAAAGGATGCCAAGGCAGCATTGGAGTGCTTAGAACGGGCATTTGCATTGGATACTTCCGATGCCAGAGTCTTCTTAGAGTTGGATCAGTTGTACCAGCGGATGCAAATCTCCGACGAGACAAGACTCTCTCTCTACGAGAAGCATATCGGCTTAATTGAGAAGCGGGATGATCTCTATACGGAATACGTCACATTATTAAACAATGCAGGTCATTATCAGAAGGCCTATGATTTGATTCGGGGACATCAGTTCCAGACCTGGGAAGGTGCGGAAGGCAAGATTACCACCCAGTTCAAGGTGGCATTGTTGCAGCTGGCGAAGGAAGATCTGGCAGCAGGCCGCCCGGAAGAGGCCAAGGAGAAGCTGTTGGAAGCGGTGTCCAATCCTAAGAACCTGGGCGAAGGTCATTTGGAAGGCACCAAGGATAACCATATCTATTACCATCTGGGACTGGTATGGGAAGCCCTGGGGAATCAGGAAGAGGCCAAGGAGTGCTTCCGAGCAGCAACGGAAGGAGCCATGGAAGTGGCAGGCATGATGTACTATTACGATCAGCCGGCGGACATGATTCTCTACCAGGCCTATGCCAAAGAGAAGCTGGGGCTGCAGAACGAAGCCAACGCCAGATTCTACAAGCTGTTGGATTACGGCGAGCAGCATCTTCGGGATACTTTCCGTATGGACTATTTTGCTGTATCCATGCCGGATATGTCGGTGTTTGATGCGGACATGACCGAGAAGAACCGTCTCCATTGCTACTATTTAATGGGATTGGCGAACTTGGGACTTCGGAAAAAACAGGACGCCATTCGCTTCTTCATGCAGGTATTGGAAGGGGATTGCAACCATCAGAATGCCCGTATTTATCTAGGAGAAGCAAAGCTTCTATAATGTTGCACAAATTCACACGCGTCCATTTGTGGAAACTCACAACTACAATATGAGTTTCCGAAATGGTAGAATAAAGGAAACGAGGAGTGAGACTTTTCGTTTCCTTATTTTTTGTTTTACAGAGGAGAGTATTGCAATGAAAGAGAGAATTCTTGAAGGCGGAATGGCCGTCTATCGCAAGAAGGGACCGAAGTTTACCATGGACGATTTGGCCACGGAACTTGGTATGAGCAAGAAGACCATTTACACGGTTTTTCGTGACAAGAAGAGCCTGTTATATGACATGGTAGATTACACCTTCGATGCCATCAAAGTCAGCGAGGCCGAGGTACTTGCAGACGAGAGCAAGTCTACTGAGGAGAAGCTTCGCGGTATTCTTGGCGTAATGCCGGAGCGTTTCCGCGATTTCGATTTTACCCAGGTATATGAGATGAAAGATAAGTATCCGGAGTGCTACGACCGGATCCAGCAGCGTTTGGAGAGCGGTTGGGAGACCACCCTTGGCCTGCTTCGTCAGGGCGTGGCAGAAGGTACTTTCCGTCCGGTGGACGAGACGGTATTCCAGGTGATGTATGAGGCTGCCATCGAGCGTTTCATTCATGGCTCTGAGATTAAGAAAAAGAGAATGCCATACATGGATGCCTTGAATGCCTTGGTTGATATCATGATGGACGGTGCCGTGGTTCGCAAATAATCACGTTGGAGGAAACTATGAGTAGAGTGTACATTGACCGGGATTGGAAGTTCTCCCCGGTATTTCGCGAGGAATATATCAAGCTGCCGATGGAAGAGGCAGAGACCGTGACCATTCCTCACACAGTGGCAGAGACTCCATTTCATTATTTTGATGAGAATATCTATC
>JAGDAL010000141.1 GCA_017959525.1 Lachnospiraceae bacterium
ATCCGTGTCCCTTCGTTCTGTAGGACAGGCCGTAAGTTACGAGTACATTCAGCCGGGCGACATCGTATGTTACGCAGGACACGTAGGTATCTATGCCGGAGGCGGTGCCATTGTAGAGGCGCAGGATACGGCCCACGGAATCACCAACTATCGTTCGGTGACCTGCCATCCGATTCTTGCCATTCGCAGAGTGGTGTAACCTATGAAAAAGAAGATCTTATTTGGATGTAAAATTGTAATATTTATAGGGCTTGCGGTTGCGGTGCTGGCGTATGGTGTTCACAGCATGCATTTACGCGAGCCTTTAGACTATGCCGAGAACCTGGATACGGTGGCAGTCACGGTAGACGGGGAGGATATAACTCTCCGGGACATGTACTTCTATGTGCTCTATGAGGAACGGGTCGTAGAGGATGCTGCGGTCATCTATGATGAGAGCCAGACGAGGCGCTTCTGGAATGTACATACCAATTCTTCCTTTGTACAGGAAGAAGCCAAGGAGAACATCATGGGAATGGCGGTGCATGACGCGGTCTTTTACCGGATGGCCCGAGATTGGCAGATGGTCTTAACGTCTGATGAGAAAGCGACGTTGGAGCATCGGCGGGATGATTTCTGGGCGGACCTCTATGACGTGCAGTGGGATACCTTGCCGGTGTCTTATGATGAGATTAATGTGGCCATGAAGCATGCTGCACTTGCTCAGAAGGCGCAGCAACGACTGACGGACGAGACGGATGGCGCCTCTTATGCCGGATATAATTGGGATGGAGCGGATTATAAGCGCATGATGCAAGATCACACGGTGAAGATTAACAAGAAGGTTTGGAACCGCGTTATCATAGGAAATGTCTCCCTTAGACATGATACATTAATTAGCATTGATTAAATCCGTTGGCCGGGAGTATAATGGCAAGGTATGAATGAATGTTAGTTGGAGAGAACATTTTTAGAAAGAAGAGTTTTTTATGAAAATAGGAAGAAATGATCCGTGTTGGTGCGGAAGTGGCAAGAAGTATAAGCAGTGCCATGAGATGTTTGATAATAAAATCGAGACCATTCGCAGACAGGGCCACATTGTGCCAAGTCATGATTTGATTAAGACTCCGGAGCAGATTGCGAAGATCAAGGAGAGTGCGGTGATTAACCGTGCCTGCTTGGATGCGGTTGCTGAGGCGATTCATGTTGGTATGAATACCAAGGAAATCGACGACATTGTATACGATGTAACTACGAAGATGGGCGGTATTCCGGCTCCTTTGAATTACGAAGGATTCCCATACAGCGTATGTACCTCCGTCAATGATCAGGTATGCCACGGATTCCCATCCAAGGATGTAATCTTACGTGACGGTGATATCATCAACGTAGATTGCTCCACCATTTTGAACGGTTACTATTCCGATTCTTCCCGCATGTTCTTAATCGGAGATGTGGCACCGGAAGTTCGCAAGTTGGTTGAAGTAACCAAGGAGTGCTGTGATTTGGGATTAGAGCAGGTGAAGCCATGGGGCTTCCTGGGCGATATGGCAGAAGCTGTTCATACTCACGCAGAGAAGAATGGCTATACCGTTGTACGCGAGATCGGCGGTCACGGCGTTGGCTTAGAATTCCATGAGGAGCCTTGGGTTGGATATCTGTCCAACCGTGGCGAGGATATGCTGATGGTTCCGGGTATGATGTTTACCATTGAGCCAATGGTCAATATGGGAACACAGCAGATTTATACAGACCAGGAGAACGGTTGGGAAGTCTATACCTTAGACGGAATGCCATCCGCTCAGTGGGAGTACCAGGTACTGGTAACCGAAGACGGCGTAGAGAAGATTTCCTGGTAAGACCGATAGGGGAGGAACATACCATGAAAAGAGTGTTGATACCGCATACCCGCGAGCTGTGCTATTTATCCGGTGAGTTCTTTTTGGACCGGATTCAAAGCGTTCTGGAAGATGAGGGGGTAGTGGTAGACCGCGTGGATTTTCCGACCAAGGGCGCAGACTATTCTGTTTTAGAAGATTATATTGGAACACATTATGACGGGATTATCGATATGAATTCGATACTCCCGTTTTTGATTCTGGATGATGATTCCTATTGGTTGGACCGGATGGAGGCGCCGTTTTTTAACTATATCGTGGATCATCCGTTGTATCACCACGACAGCCTGCGCTTTCCGATTCAGCAGGAGTATGCCATCGGTATTGACCGTTGTCACTGCGACTATATGAAGCGGCAGTATCCGAATCTGACCGATGTGTTGTTCCTGCCATTGCCGGGAACCAAGGCCCTGGGGGAAGAGATTCCTTTTGAAAAAAGAGAATATGAACTGCTTTTCTCCGGAACCTATGATTCCGAAGTGGAACAGGATCGCAAAGTTGCCAGCCGCATTGATAAAATCACACCGCAGATGCGGGAGTGTATCGAAGAGATGAATGCTACCTGGCAGCCGGGAGAACGGCCGTTGGAGGCAGAGTTGGAAGCCTGGATGCAAAGTCACGGAATGACGGAGGCGCTGGAGCATCCGAAGAGCCCGCAGTGGCAGGAGATTGAAGCGACTTATGGTGCCCATTCTTTTTCCCACTGGATGACCCATCTGTATCTATTGGATATGCGCAAGCGCAACGCCATTCGCCGGGAGATTGTGGAAGGCGTGGCGGCAAGTGGACTCCCTATTACGGTCATGGGAGAAGGCTGGGACTTACTCCCCATGGCGCAGCAGAAAAATGTGCAGATTCTGCCGGGATGTCCCATGTCGGTTTCCTTTGAAGTGATGCAAAACAGTAAGCGCATCCTGGATGTAACCCCGCTTTTCTACCGTGGATTCCATGACCGGGTGGCCTCTGGCCTTCTGAATGGATGTCTTACCATCAGTAACATGCACCCCATGGAAGGGACTCCGCAGGATGGCAAAGAGATGCTGTACTATACGAGAAACCACCTGGACGACTTGATTACCAAGATTCATGGAATGACGG
>JAGDAL010000142.1 GCA_017959525.1 Lachnospiraceae bacterium
CAGACCCTGCCGGGGGAGGTGCTGTGGTACCGCCGAAATCTGCATATTTCTATATAAGAATACCGGCAGCAGGGGCGCTTGCTGTTGCACTTGGGCGCAGTAGACCAACGTTGTGAGGTCTATGTGAATAAGAATCTGGTGGCGACCCATATCGGTGGATATCTGCCCTTTAGCTGTGACATTACCGACGTTGTTTCCATCGGCGATAATGAGCTGGTGGTGCGGGTAGAGGATGACAGTGATCATGCATACCATGCCAGAGGCAAGCAGAAGTTGAAGCGGGGCGGCATGTTCTATACAGCTACCAGCGGCATCTGGCAGACGGTCTGGACGGAATGGGTGCCGAAGAAATATATCGAGCGGCTGTGGGTGACGCCGGATGTGGATGAGAAAAAGTTGGAAATCCAACTTTTTGTTCACGATGAGCAACTGACCTCGGAGCAGATTCGGGTACGGATCTACGACCCGAAGACGAACGCACTGTTGTTGGAGACGGAAGGATCGGACGTTGATTTATCGGAACTCCCCGAACTGCTCTTATGGACGCCGGATACGCCATGGTTGTATCCGTTGGAAATCCAACTTACAACCGATGCGGGAATTGATTTGGTCAAAAGTTATTTTGCCCTACGGACCTTTACCTTAGAGCATTGCAACGGGGAATCCTTTCCACGTATCTGCTTAAATCATAAACCAATCTATCAGCGTGGAGTCCTGGATCAGGGATACTGGCCGGAGAGCCTTTTGACGCCACCGAGTGATGAAGCGATGGTGTTTGATTTGCAGGAGATGAAGAAGACCGGTTACAACATGGTGCGCAAGCACATTAAGATTGAACCGGACCGGTGGTATTATCACTGTGACCGGTTGGGCCTGATGGTATGGCAAGATATGGTCAACGGTGGGGATATGCTGCACCAGTGGTTTGTTACCTATATTGCGACACCGCTTTCCTATTTTCGCGTGCCGCTTTCGGATCGACATCCGTATCTGTTATCCCGCACCAAGGATGCCGGACGGGAAGAGTTTCGCCGGGAGTTGGTGGAGACGGTGCACTTGCTTCGGAATCATCCGTGCATTTCCACCTGGGTGATTTTTAATGAAGGCTGGGGACAGTTCGATACCCATGCCATGACGGAGTTGGTGCGTAAGCTGGATGCCACGAGATTGATTGATCAGGCGTCCGGTTGGTTTGACCAGCGGGGTGGAGACTTGGCCAGCGTCCACAATTACTTTTTTAAACTGCGGACCAGACCGGAGACCAATCGCGGCTACGTGCTCTCGGAAGTGGGTGGCCGGACCTTCAATGTGCCGGAGCACTCTCAGGTGGAGAAGACCTACGGATACAGCAAAAGTGAGACCATGGATCATCTAAACGAAGAGTATGACAAGTTACAGGCGGGCATGGATGCATTGATTCCCAAGGGCTTATGCGCCAGTGTTTACACCCAGTGGACGGATATCGAAGACGAGATTAACGGGGTGTATACGTTCGACCGGAAGGTGCGCAAAATCAGGGAAAAGTCCTACTTGGACTGAGGCGGTTTGACGGAAGCAATTTTGCCTACTATAATAGCGAAGTTAATATTTTGAATGAATGAGGTTTGCTATGGAAGACGAAATCACAAAGATTGAAAGCAGAAAAGATCCGGAGTGCGTGTTAATCGGAATCGCAGGCGGAACCGGATCCGGTAAGTCCACATTTACCAACAAGCTCAAGGATGAATTTGGTGATCAGGTGACCATTATCTACCATGATAATTATTATCGTCGCCAGGATGGTGTGCCGTTCGAAGTACGCCAGAAGGTGAACTACGATCATCCGGATTCTTTGGAGACGGACCTTCTGATTGAGCATTTACAGGAGCTGCGCAAGGGTCGTCCGATTCAGTGCCCGGTTTATGATTACACCCAGCACAATCGTTCCAACGAGACCATTACCGTATTGCCAAGCAAGGTCATTATCGTAGAGGGTATCTTGGTGCTTCAGAACCAGGAGCTGCGCGATATGTTCGATATCAAGATTTACGTGGAGGCAGATGCGGATGAGCGTATCCTTCGTCGTGCCCTGCGTGACGTGGAAGAGCGTGGACGTGACTTGCACGGTATCATCGACCAGTACCTAACCACCGTGAAGCCGATGCATTACCAGTATGTGGAGCCGACCAAGGCCAGAGCGGATTTTATCTTGAACAGCGGTATGAACGAGGTTGCTTTCAGTACGGTTTGTGCGCGTATTCGTGAGCTGTTGGCGCAGTAAGGAGAGACGATGCCGGGAATAAATACCACCTTATGCTACATTGAGCGGGAAGGACAGTATCTGATGCTCCTTCGGAATAAGAAAAAACAGGATTTGAACGAAGGCAAGTGGATTGGTGTCGGCGGCAAGTTTGAGGCCAATGAGACGCCGGAAGAGTGCCTTCTTCGGGAAGTGAAGGAAGAGACCGGACTGACATTAACGGACTACCGGTATCGCGGCGTGATTACTTTTGTATCGGATACCTGGGAGACCGAATACATGCATTTGTTTACGGCAACCGGCTTCGAAGGAGAGCTTATGGAGTGTGACGAAGGCGAGTTGCGCTGGATTCCGAAGGAAGAGGTATTAGCACTTCCATTGTGGGAAGGCGACCGGCAGTTTTTGCATCTTTTGTATGAGGACGCTCCGTTTTTTACCATGAAGGTTGTGTATCATGGTGATGAATTGGTGGAAACCTCCCATAGAATTTATGAATAATGTTGACCCCGAAGTGTTTTGACTTCGGGGTTTTCTGCATAATTGAACAAAAACCCACTCCATATTGAAAAAATTTAAGTGGAAGAATTTGTACAAGTGTTGTAATATAAATACGTTCATAACAAACGTGAACAAAGAAGGAGGAAGTTTTATGAAAAAGAAACTTATGGCAGTTCTTCTTGCCGGCGCTATGGTATTCTCCATGGTAGCATGTGGCGGAAGCAACAATGGTGAAGCTGAGTCTACTGATAACAGCGCAAGCACCAGCACAACTGAGGCAACCACAGACAACAGCGAGATCAAGATTGGTCTTATCACCGACGTTGGAGGAGTTAACGACGGATCTTTCAACCAGTCTGCTTGGGAAGGACTTCAGAGAGCACAGGCTGATTTTGGAATTGAAGTTAACTACCTTGAGTCTAAGACAGACTCTGATTATACCCCAAACATTGAGCAGTTCATGGATGAAGAGTATGACTTAATCATCTGCGTAGGTTATCAGCTTGCTGATGCACTTAGAACTGCTGCAGAAGCTAACCCAGATCAGAAGTTCGCAATCATCGATGATTCTTCTTGCTCTGATCTTGACAACGTATCTTGCTTGATGTTCAAGCAGGAGCAGGCTTCTTACTTAGTAGGTTATGTTGCAGGTCTTACTACCGAGTCCAACACTGTTGGTTTCGTACTTGGTATGGAGAATGAGACCATGAACCAGTTCGGTTATGGTTACTGCGCAGGCGTTTTGGATGCTAACCCAGATGCTACTATCTTGCAGTCCAACGCTAACAACTTCGCTGATCCTGCAATTGGTAAGTCCAATGCAAACACAATGATCACCAACAAGGCAGACGTTATCTTCCACGCAGCTGGTGGTACAGGTCTTGGTGTAATCCAGGCTTGCCAGGAAGCTGGTATCAAGGCTATCGGTGTTGACTCCGATCAGAGCGCTGTAGCTCCTGACACTGTTATTACTTCTGCTATGAAGCGTGTTGATAACGCAGTTTATGATTCCGCTAAGTCCATTACTGAGGGATCTTACTCTGCAGGCGTTATTACTTACGATCTTTCCATGGGTGGTGTTGATATCGCTCCTACAACCGATCTGTTAAGTGATGATGTTATCGCTTCTGTTAACGAAGTAAAAGAGAAGATTTTAAGCGGTGATGTTGTTGTTCCTGCTACTAAGGATGAGTTCGAAGCTAAGTACGGTGATGTTTACACCTTAGATGATAAGTAAATTCGATTTTCCCATACACAGTAGAGGAAAAATATAGTATAATAAAACAGGCCGATGAGCGCATCGGTCTGTTTTTTTGTATTCGGAATTAAATGTAGGAGGATAAGAAGTTGAGTCATCAAAGTCACATGGATCCAAATACCATGGTCATTGAGATGCGTGACATCGTTAAGAAGTTTGGCGATTTCACAGCGAACGACCACATCAATCTTACACTACACAAGGGAGAGGTACATGCCATCTTAGGTGAGAATGGTGCCGGTAAGAGTACACTTATGAATGTACTCTGCGGATTGTATCATCCGACCAGTGGTCAGATTTTTGTGGACGGCAAAGAGGTACATATGAATGGACCTCGTGATGCCATTGATTTAGGAATTGGTATGGTACATCAGCATTTCATGCTGATTCAGCCATTTACGGTAACAGATAACATCATTTTGGGCATTGAACCTACCAAGGCAGGAGTTGTAGTTGACGAGAAGTTAGCTCGTCAGAGAGTGCTGGAGTTATCCGAGCGTTACGGCATGAAGGTTGATCCGGATGCGAAGATTGAGGATATCTCTGTCGGTATGCAGCAGCGTGTTGAGATTCTGAAGGTGTTATACCGTGGATCCAATGTCCTGATTCTGGATGAGCCGACCGCTTCTTTGACTCCTCAAGAGATTGATGAATTAATGCAGATCATCGATAACCTTACCAAGGACGGCAAGAGTGTTATTTTAATTACTCACAAGCTCAAAGAGATTAAAGCTTGTTCCGATACTTGTACGGTTATCCGTCAGGGTAAGTACATCAAGACCGTGAACGTTGCAGACGTGAACGAGAACGAGATGGCTGCTATGATGGTTGGTCGTGACGTTAATTTCAAGGTTGAGAAGAAGGAGATGACTCCTGGTGATGTGGTATTGGATATCAAGGATATTCATGCCAAGGATTACCGTGGAATCGAGATCTTACGCGGACTGAATTTGAACGTTCGCCAGGGTGAGATCGTAGGTCTTTGCGGTGTTGACGGTAACGGTCAGACCGAGTTAGTTGAGGTATTAACCGGCCTTCGTAAGGCAGAGTCCGGCTCCATCACCATGATGGGCAAGGATGCCTTCAACTTAAACCCACATGATTCTTTCGAAGCCGGTATTTCTTCTATTCCGGCAGACCGTCAGAAGCATGGTTTGGTATTGGATTTCTCTATCGAGGACAACCTGATTGTTCAGCATTACAAAGAGGCACCATTCTCTAAGAACGGTATCTTGAAGCGTGATGCGATTCGCAAGAATGCAACAGACCTTATGGAGAAGTTCGATGTACGTCCTCGTGGCGCAGAAGGCAAAGCTGCAGGTACACTTTCCGGTGGTAACCAGCAGAAGGTCATCATCGCCCGTGAGGTTACGAACGACAAGGAATTACTCATTGCTTTTAACCCGACCCGTGGATTGGATGTCGGAGCCATTGAGTTCGTTCATAAGTATTTGGTAGAGCAGCGCAACAAGGGCCGCGCCGTTCTTTTGGTTTCCTTCGAGCTGGATGAGATTATGAGCTTGTCCGACCGTATCGAAGTTATCTTCGACGGTGAGATTACCGGTAGCGTACCGGGTGCCGAGGCGGATGAGAAGGAACTCGGATTCATGATGGCAGGAGGTAAGAAGAATGAAAACTAAAAAAAGCATTCTGGATAGTAATTTGTTCTATACCGTACTTGCGATCATTATCGGATTTGCGATCGGAGCAATCTTCTTATTGATTGCCGGTATTTCTCCGGCAGTTGCATACGGCAAGTTGTTAGACAGTGTCTTCAGCAAGCCGAAGTATTTGGTTTGGACATTAGTATATGCGGCACCGGTTATCTTCACCGGTTTGTCCGTAGCATTTTCTTTCCGTACCGGTGTGTTCAATATCGGTGCAGAAGGACAGTATATTGTTGGTAGCGTGGCAGCTTGTGTTGTTGGTATCAAGCTTCAGTTACCGCCAATCATTCATCCGCTGGTATGCTTGCTTGCAGCAGCTGCAGCCGGATGCCTCTGGTCTTTGATCGTTGGTATTTTAAAGACCACACGAGGAATTCACGAAGTCTTATCCTTCATCATGTTTAACTGGATTGCGTACTATTTCCAGAACTACGTAGTAAACCTTCCGGGTATCCGCCGCCAGAGTGGTGGTGAGGCTACTGAGAACGTTGCTGATGCAGCACGTATCTTGCTTCCGGATGGCTTGATGAAGACATTGGATTGTAGTGGTGCGAACTGGGGATTCATTTTTGCCTCCATCGCAGCAATCATTATTTTTATCATCATTGAGAAGACTACATTGGGTTATGAGTTGAAGGCAGTTGGATTTAACAAGAATGCAGCTGAGTTCGCCGGCATCAATGTAAATCGTTCCATGTTGACCGCTCTTGGAATTTCCGGTGCATTGGCAGGCCTTGGTGGTGCTGTTCAGGTATTGGGAATGGGCGGACGTCTCTCTCAGTTAGCAGCACAGGAAGGTTTCGGATTCGACGGTATTACCGTTGCTTTGATTGCAGGATCCAATCCTCTTGGATGTATCCTCTCCGGCCTGTTCTATGGTGCAATGAAGTACGGCGGATCCAAGTTAACCATCGTACGTGCACCAAGTGAAGTTGTTAATATTATCATGGGATGCGTAATTATCTTTATCGCAATTTCCCAGGTATTCAAAGTACTCTTTACCAGCATCGGTAAGAAGAAGGAGGCGTAAGAATGGACGTATTGATTACTAATTTAGGTTTGCTGATTAATGCAACCTTAATCGCTACCCCGCCTCTTCTTTTTGCAGGACTTGGTTCTTGCTTCTCTGAGCGAAGCGGAGTTGTTAACATCGGTATCGAAGGTATGATGACCATCGGTGCCTTCACCGGAGCAGTTGCTTCCCTTTACACCGGCAACGGTTGGGCAGCTTTCTTGATTGGTGGTTTGGCAGGAGCTTTACTTGGCGTCATTCACGCTTTGGTATGTATCTCCTTCCATGCAGACCAGACCATTGCAGGTACTGCAATTAACTTCCTTGGAACCGGTTTATCCCTGTTCCTTTGCAAGGCTTTATTTGATAACTCTTCCGATACACCGGCCCATGATCCAAGCGCAGCTTTGCCTAAGATCTTCAATGGTGTTTTTGAGACCGGTTCTTTCGGATACAACGTTTTGAACGTATACGGTGTTGCTTACTTGGTTTTCGTTCTGGCTATTGTTTGCTGGGTCGTCTTCTAC
>JAGDAL010000143.1 GCA_017959525.1 Lachnospiraceae bacterium
AGCATCAGCAACCATCTGACCTACTTCTTCGTTACCTGCAGAAATTGCAGCAACCTTAGCGATCTGATCCTTGCCCTTTACCTTCTGGGACATCGCAACGATAGACTCCACAGCCTTATCGGTTGCCTTCTTCATACCCTTACGAAGAACGATTGGGTTTGCACCTGCAGCCAAGTTCTTCATTCCTTCTTTTACCATAGCCTGTGCAAGAACAGTTGCGGTTGTGGTACCGTCACCTGCAACATCGTTGGTCTTGGTAGCTACTTCCTTAACAAGCTGTGCGCCCATGTTCTCGAATGCATCTTCCAACTCAACTTCCTTCGCAATGGTAACACCATCGTTAGTGATGAGTGGCGCACCGTAGGACTTATCCAATACAACGTTACGTCCCTTAGGTCCGATAGTTACACGAACGGTATTTGCCAACTTATCTACGCCGGCTTCCAAAGCTGCTCTGGCTTCTGCGCCATACTTAATATCTTTTGCCATAATTCCATACTTCCTTTCTTATCTATCGAATCAGATTATTCAACGATTGCTAAAATATCATCCTGACGAACAATCTTGTACTCTTCACCGTCTAACTTTACTTCTGTTCCTGCATACTTAGAGTAGATGACCTTCTGGCCTACCTTCACCTGCATAACAATTTCCTTACCGTCAACAACTCCGCCAGGGCCAACAGCGATAACTTCTGCTTCCTGTGGCTTCTCCTGTGCAGCACTGGCAAGAATGATACCGGACTTGGTAGTCTCCTCTGCCTCTAACTGCTTCAGAACAACGCGATCTGTTAAAGGTACTAACTTCATAATCTATTCCTCCTTAATATATAAAGATCTTCATCCATTGTTAGCACTCTGCATCATGGAGTGCTAACCACATAACCTAATGTACTCCATCTGCCTGAATTATGCAACACCTAAATTATGAAAAAAATATAAACTTCCTACCGTTTTCCAAAGGTTAAGGAGGAGGTAAAACCATTGGAAGAAACCCACTTTCCAAAGACTGCTTCCCGTCCGCTGTTGGCAAGCTTTAAAAGCACTTCCTTAAAGACCTTCTGGTCTTCCGGATCTAACTCAGACGTTGCCTTCATCATTTCGGAAATGGACTTTAACGGATCATTGGATAAATCATCCGTGGTTCTGGCTCCGGAGGAGGACAACACCTTAAAGAGCACATCCACAAAGACTTCCCGCTTTACATCCGGCAAATCCATCAACCACAGTTTTAACGTCTGGTCCCAGTTCTTGCTGGCGCGACTGGTATCGTCTGCATAGACAAAATGATTGCCCAATACTTCCCAGCTCATGGGATCGTGCTGGCTCACGCCGGACGAAGTGCTTTTTACCACCTGATGATCCAAATCATTTAACAACAGGTTACCTACAATGGAATCCTCCGGAATGATGCTGACCACCTTCGGAAGTATCGCCTTATACCCGTCCGCTTCCATTACTTTCTCCCGGAAGCCCGGACCGTCGTTGGAATACACACTTATAATTTTCTTTTGAATACGGGGCTGGCAAAACGCGGATGCATACACCGCAAAATTTCCGCCCTTGGAATGACCGCCCACGCGAATCTTTTTGTTGGTATGGGCACACAGCTCATTCAAGTATTCCTTAGCCAAAAGCTGTCCGTTGGTATGGACCAGAAAACTCATATTAAAGTCTTCCTTCCAGCCCACGATGGTATTGTCCGTTCCGCGGAAGCATACGAAATAGGAATTGTCTTCCAGCAGGAACGTCATCGCCGCAAACTGGGACTGATTTTCTTCATCGATGATATTCCGATAGGCTGCTAAGCGCATGGTAGAAAAGCGTCTGGATGTCACCAGCCGCCGCATAAGAAACGGAGCCACCTTCGTAGAGGAAGCTTTTGCCATAATCTCTTCCTCTGTATGAAGGGCAAAGAAGTGCTCATAGGCTTCCTGTATGGTCACCGTATTGCGCAGACCTTCCTGGGGTACCACTTGATCAAAGTCCGTGTACACCAACTCGCTTAAGATTAAATTATCGACTTCATTAAAGGGATCTGCCGAAAAAGATAAGTCCCCACGCCAATCCAGATATGCTTCCATGTTTGCCATAGAAATCCCCTCCGTCTGTACCTATTACCCCATTGTCATTAATAAAACCGCTAAATTGGTAATTCCATGGGCCACAATCACCACCCAAATACGATGGGTCCGAATGTATGCGGCTCCAAGGAATAATCCCATAAGAAATGCATATAAAAATTGTATCACATTCAGGTGCAATGCTCCAAAGATTACCGCAGATACCACAACTGCCGCAACCCGATAGACCATTGCCGGTTCCTTGGGCTTTGGTGTTTTAGCACTTCCCACAGAGCCCCAGGCTTCGATCTGCCCGCAAATGATGCCACGATACAACAGCTCCTCTAAGATAGGAACCGCAACCGCATTGGTAAGAATGCGAATCCATAGGTTGCCGTCCCTAAGGATTTCCGAAGTCTTCCGATAGCCTTCGGACCAATCTGCTAAAGGTAGATTGGATACCAACACATTGGCGCCTACCCCAAGGAGCGCAATACCAATGATCCAGGCAACACATTCCATCCATTCTTTGCCCTTCGGCCAAGCGACATTTCGAATCACAATAGCCCTACGATAGAAAAAGACCATAAACGGAATACAAATCACTGCCGCTAACAGCAAGCAAAATAGACTCCCGAAGGAGTCTATCAACAGATACGCAAACAAGATCTGCAGGCAGTAATAGAGAATGTAATAGAAAAACAATGGATAAACGATATCTATAATTCTACGTACCGGTTGTTCTCTCATTAACGCTTCACGCCTTTCGTATCACGATTGCCTATATGTAAGCGGTTCAATACCACTTCTTTGCCTTTGACTTTGACGGACTTACTATCGCCCTCAGCCAAAATATACATTGCATGCACGCTGTCCTTAGCGCCCAGACGGATTCCTCGAACACCTACAGCGGCCTTCTTTTTCTCCGGAATGGTGATGCCGTCGATTCGGAGGAATAAGCCCTCTTCCGACTGCATGACAACGGTATCGCCTTCATGAACAATACCAACACATACCACTAAGTCATTCTCCGCAAGCTTCGTAGCTGCAGTGGTACGCTTGCTGACATCGAACTCGCCACCGTCAACCAGCTTGATCATACCGGTCTTGGTACCAAAGAGCAGCTTCTTCTCCTTCAGGTTCGGAATGGCCTCAATCAAGAGGACATCTTCCTTGCTGCTGTCGAACTTGCTGACGTTATCGATTGGAAGTCCCTTGTCACGGAACTTACCGAACGGTAAATCCAATACCTTAAGCAAATGCATGTTGCCTTCGGAAGTAAAGATGGCAAGCTTATCGACGTTGTTACAGAAGATAATCTTCTTGCTCTCTTCCTCGGCTGCATCCTTGTTACGCTCGTAGGTGGCCATATCAATGACTCTTGCATAAGCAAAACGATCCAAAAGAACAGCCACCGGTTCTACCTCGATTGGCTTCTCTTCAATAACCGCCTCTTCCACGTTATCGATCACAGTCTTACGCTCCTTGGCATATTCCTTCTGGTATGCCTTCAGCTCGGAGATGATGACCTTTGCCATGGAAGCACGGTTCTCCAAAATATCGGAATAGGTCTGGATGTTCTGCATGGTCTCCGCATACTGCTTACGAAGTGCCTCAATCTCCAAACCGATCAAACGATGCAAACGCATCTCTAAGATGGCGGTTGCCTGACGCTCAGTAAACATAAGGCCTGCCGCATCCTTCTTCGACTGCTCGGACTTGAACTTGATATCGGTGGTATTACCGTTAATCAAGCAATCCTTAGCCTGAGCTACAGTCTTGGAACCACGTAAAATCTCGATGATCAAATCAATGACATCACAAGCCTTAATCAATCCTTCCTGAACTTCCTTTTTCTCCCGTTCCTTGGCAAGCAAGGTGGTGTACTTGCGGGTTGCAAGTTCGTACTGGAAGTTCACGTGATGACGAATGATTGGAACGATACCCATGGTCTCCGGCTTGCCGTCGGCAACAGCCAACATATTTACACCGAAGGTATCTTCCAAACGGGTCTTCTTATATAACAGATTGCAGAAGTTCTCTGCATCTGCACCCTTCTTCAATTCAACAACAATACGGATACCCTCTTTGGAGGACTGGTTGGAAATATCCACAATATCCGTGGTTGTTTTATTCTCAGATAAAGCAAAAATATCATTTAAGAACTTACCGATATTGGCACCGATCATGGTGTACGGAATCTCGGTAATGACCACTTGCTGGCGGCCGCCTTTTAACTTCTCAATCTCTACCTTACCGCGCAGCTTAATCTTACCAACGCCGGTGGAATAAATCGCCTTCAACTCATCTTTGTTGGTCACAATACCGCCGGTTGGGAAATCCGGGCCCGGAATATACTTCATCATCTGTTCCGTATTAATGTCCGGATCCTTCATATAGGCAATGACACCATCAATGACTTCGCCTAAGTTGTGGGTCGGAATACTGGTTGCCATACCAACGGCAATACCTTCGGCACCGTTAATCAAGAGATTTGGTACACGTACCGGAAGAACCACCGGCTCCTTCTCTGTCTAATCAAAGTTCGGCATGAAGTCCACCACATCCTTGTCCAAATCTGCAAGGTAGGCTTCCTGTGTAATCTTCTGTAATCTTGCCTCGGTATAACGCATAGCAGCGGCGCCATCGCCTTCGATGGAACCAAAGTTACCGTGTCCGTCTACCAATGGCATGCCCTTCTTGAAGTCCTGGGCCATAACGACCAAGGCCTCATAGATGGAACTGTCACCATGTGGATGGTACTTACCCATGGTATCACCAACGATACGGGCAGACTTACGATATGGGCGATCATAACGGATGCCCAACTCATACATATCATATAAAGTACGTCTTTGTACCGGCTTCAATCCGTCTCTTACATCCGGAAGGGCACGGGCAACAATGACGCTCATTGCATAATCAATATAAGACTTCTGCATGATCTCGGAATATTCCGTACGTAGCAGTCTATCTTGTGAATCAGCCATAATTGCTCTCTCCTAAATTACGATTAAATATCTAACTCTGCCTCGTTGGCATGGGAATAAATAAATGCTTTACGTGGCGGAACGTCATTACCCATCAACATCTCCGTCACATCGGAAGCCATACGGCCGTCCTCAATCTCAACTAACTTCAGCATTCTTCTCTCCGGATCCAAAGTAGTCTCCCACAACTGCTCTGCATCCATCTCACCAAGACCCTTGTAACGCTGTAAAGTAAACGGTCCCTTATGGGTCTTACGATAACGCTCTAAGGCTGCATCGTCATAGAGATACTCCTCTTCACCCTTCTGCGGCATAGCCTTATACAGAGGCGGCATTGCAATATACACATGGCCTTCGTAAATCAACTCCGGCATGAAGCGATAGAACAAAGTCAACAGTAAGGTGGCGATATGCGCACCGTCCACGTCCGCATCGGCCATGATAATGATTTTGTCATAACGCAACTTGGTAATATCAAAGTCGTTACCGAATCCTTCGGAGAATCCGCATCCGAAGGCATTGATCATGGTCTTAATCTCCGCATTGGCAAGAACCTTATCAATGGAAGCCTTCTCTACGTTCAAAATCTTACCGCGGATTGGAAGAATCGCCTGGTACATACGGTTACGTGCGGTCTTGGCAGAACCACCCGCAGAATCTCCCTCGACGATGAAAATCTCGCACTGCTTCGCATCGCGGCTCTCGCAGTTGGCCAGCTTACCGTTGGTATCAAAGGAATACTTCTGCTTAGTTAAAAGATTGGTCTTGGCACGCTCCTCAGTCTTACGAATCTTAGCCGCCTTCTCCGCACAGGAAATAACGGTCTTTAAGACCTCCACGTTACGATCGAAGTACAACTGAATCTCTTCACCGGTCACCTTGGCTGCCGCCTTCTGGGCATCCTGATTATCAAGCTTGGTCTTGGTCTGTCCTTCAAATCTGGGATCCGGATGTTTGATGGATATGACTGCAGTCATACCGTTACGTACATCGGTACCGGTAAAGTTCGCAT
>JAGDAL010000144.1 GCA_017959525.1 Lachnospiraceae bacterium
AGCAATTGTTTATGTCGACTAATCAGCAAGCATAAACCACCGAGTAACAATGCGATTGCGATAACTGCTGATTCTAGGATTAGCGCTGTCCATAACAAAAAAATCTTTACTTTTTTCATAGACTTACTCACATTCTTTTAGGGGCAACCGGTAGTATACGTGTGATTTATCGCTTTTTTCAAACGTAATCTCAACAAATTCCTGTTCCCAATTAATCTTATATATTGCTTTCTTTCCAGCATTGGGAATGCTCACATACATTGAAGCCCGATACTCAGAATCATTATCACCATTCTCCCACACTGTGACAGTATACTCATCTGCCCCCCACGGCCATCTAGGGGTATCACTTCCAGAAATAATCAGCCTATACTCTTCTGAAGGGGAATTTTCAACATATCTAGTATAGCCCTTCGGCGAAGTAAAGCGAAAAAACACCCCGGCTATCAATGCTACTCCAACAATATATGTCTCTATACGCAATACACACTTTGCCCGCTTATTCATATAACCCTCTTTTTTGAAGTCGCATTAAACTACACTCCTAATTCAGATCCAATATACTTTGCAAATGATGCACAACAGCACTCTACCACATTTGTAGAATGAATCCATTCCTTATAACGCGACGCCTCTTTTCCGCTATAAAGTTTAACAATTAATGCCCCCTTCGTCCATCCCGTAACTTATACGCGACGCGCTTCGCGCACCCCCACCACAAGGATTCGTAAAGCCAGAAGAACCTCGCCCACGATTGGAAACGGAGGCCATATAGGAGGCAGGCGGTGGCGCTCAATCAAAAAAAGAACCCCGTATGCATAGGCATACGAGGTTCTTCACACGCTTCACATCCCCAAAATGCCGGACCTGCATTTTTGACTCCTAGCAACAGCTAGGTGGGTTACCGCAATTCAGTCTCCTGCCATCCAACGGAGCTTACGCTCTCCAGCAAAGGCTGTTACCTTGGCCCGGCATCGGAAAGATAATGTTGGGATCCCGTTTAAAGTAAATGTAGGTTCAAAAACTACAGGCTGTATCGAACATTTCAGGTTACCTTTATTATACTATCTATTCCACACCCCGTCCAGTAAATTGCCGAAGTCAGACAACTCCAAAAAAGACCCGTATGTCCAAAAACATACGGGTCTCTAATCCTCATCAATTGGTGCCATTCAGAGCATCCAGAATTGTCATTAAAAGCTTGCTCTGGTTCACCGGCTTCAATAAATATCCGGCCGGACGAAGTGCTAACGCCGCTGCAATCTGCGAACGGTCATTTACACCGGTTAGGAAAATCACCGGCGTATCCTTAAATCCCGGCTTCATCCGAATCTTCTGCAGCGTCTCCGGTCCATTCATCATCGGCATCTCGTAATCCAACAGGATGACATCCGGCTTCTCTACCGGAAGCATATCCAGTGCCTTCTTGCCGGAATTGGCCACAGAAACCGCATACGCCCCATCCAAAAGACTCTTGATGCTGCGCAGGGTACCTGCATCATCGTCGATGATCATGACCTTGTTCTGCAGATCTTCCCCAAGACCCAAATCATCCAAATCAAAATCCAGATCCAGATCCAAGTCATCCAAATCTAAGTCTAATCCCAAATCCAAATCATCACTCATCATGTCATTGCTCCTTACTCTTGTAGCTTGGAAATCATTTCTTCCAACGTTGCCTTGGATAATTCTTCATCCAAATCCGTAACTGCTCCGACTAATGTAGTAATATCAGCGTCCACTGCGTCACCGAAGGTAAATTCCTGTAGCTTCGCAACGGCTTTGTCTGCGCGATCGATGTCCATATGTTTCAGTGCTTCTATAATTATGTCGGACAGTTTCTGCAAAATCTTGAGATTGCCCGGTTGTCTGGAAGCATCGTGCGCTGCTCCGATATCGAAGACGCCCACCAGCTTCTGACTGTAAGAATTCCATTCACGTATAAACACCGGATGTAGGTTTCGTATTACGTCTATATTACCATCTTTTGCCGCAAATTCCAAAATCTTTGCCGGACCCGCCAGTGGGATGATACCCACCGTAGCTGCCAGGCCTTTCATGGCATGTACCAGGATACGGTAGTGCTCCAATGCCTCTGCCGACTCCTCTGCCATCAGCGCCTCATACATGGCCTCCAGCTTCCTGCTCTGTACCGGAATCAAAGTATAGAACTCCGTTAAGGATTCTTTTAGCAGGTCCACGGACGGTAGATGCAACCAGGCGAAGCTCCAATCCAATCCTTCCACACTAGGCAAATCATCCGGCACCTGCGGACCGCTTGTCCTCTCCGGCGGTCCTGTGCCTTCCGGCATCGGTTCGATGTATTCCGGAGGCAATGCTTCCTGCAGGGCTTCTTCCAATTTTTCAAAAATAATCGGCTTGGAAACAAATCCATCAAAGCCCGCTTCCAAATAGGCTTCCTTGGCACCGGTAATGGCGTTGGCCGTCAATACGTAGATTGGCGTATGCTCGCAAGGAATATCCTTCAAGGAACGGATATACTGCATGGCTTCCACACCATCCATCTCCGGCATCATGTGGTCCATAAAAATCAGGTCAAAATACTCCGTCTTGGCAAACTCAATGGCTTCCGGTCCACTGGCTGCTTCGGACACCTGCATTTGCATCTCTTTTACCAGGCTCTTAAATACCCGGCGGTTCATGCTGTTATCATCCACCACCAGCACTCTGGCCTTCGGTGCGATAAAATGCCCACCGGTACGATGAGCCACAATATTCCTGGAGCTGGTGGGATCATAATCCTCTCCCAGCGGTGTGGCATCCACAATCTCCTGGTCCAAATCAAAATAGAACTTGGATCCTTCTCCCAACACACTATGCACCTGTAGCTTACTACCCATCAACTCCAACAGATGCATGGCGATATTCAGCCCAAGCCCCGTACCTTCCACATAATGATTCTTGCCCAAGTCCAAGCGACGATAAGCGTCAAACAAATGCGGAAGATCCTCTTCCTTGATGCCTTCACCGGTATCCTCTACCTCGATTCGAAGGTGCGCCACGCCGTCTTCGCAGACGCCTAAGATACGGAACCAGACCGTGCCTTCCTTAGTATACTTCACCGCATTCGATAGCATATTGGTAATAATCTGGCGGACACGAACGTCGTCACCGCGCAGCTTCTTCGGCAGGCTCTTATCCACTTCCACAATCAGACTAAGGTCCGATACCGACGCACGCTGAATAATCAGATTGTGCAGGTTATGTATCATCTCCCCAAGTTCATACTCTTCCGGAACAATTTCCATTTTTCCGGATTCAATCTTGGAAGAATCCAAAATCTCATTAATCAGTGAGAGTAACGTCTGTCCGGCGGAATAAATATCCATGGCATACTCTAAGATGGAACTGTCCTTACTCTCCCGAAGAATCATCTCATCCATACCAAGCACGGCATTGATCGGCGTTCGAATCTCGTGGGACATGCTGGCAAGGAAATTGGACTTGGCTTTGTTGGCCACTTCCGCTTCATCCTTGGCAATGCGGATTTCTTCGTACTGCTGCTCAATGGTAGACAAGGAACGCATCTGCGCAATCATCCAGGCGATAAAAGCAACAAACAATAAAGTGATTGCCACCACGTAAGCCCTATAATAGGTCTGCTCGTACATCTTCGGTGCCTTATGAATCGGGAAAATACGCTCCTGCTGCACCGCTCCCGTCACATCATCCAGCACCCGAATATGCAGGGTGTAATCGCCGTATTTGATATCCGTTAAAGTGATACTGGATAGGCCATCCTGCTTGGCGGTAATATCGGATTCCGGAACGCCTTCAATGTAGTAATGCACCGTCGGATTCGTCATGGAATAATTCAGAATCGCCGGTCGAAGCACCAGACGTCCCACACCTGCAGGTAGCTGGTAAACGCCCGCTTCCTGTGGCACCGGGGTGTCATTGATGGTAATCTCATCGATGGCAATGTTGTATTTGTCCACCGCTAAATCGTAGCGATCCTGCGGAATCCGTCGTACACCGTCCACG
>JAGDAL010000145.1 GCA_017959525.1 Lachnospiraceae bacterium
ACCCGTCAGATTAACGACATCCGCAAAGATTGCAAGGACGGTCAGAATCGCAGCAACTATAAGCACCAAAATGCCCCAAGTCCTGCGACGTGTCGGAATTGGCATAATCCAGAACATATTTGTACTCCCTTCGTTTTCCCACGAGGCTTATTGTCACACATTTTTGCATGTGTTTCAATGACTTTTTATACACATTTTTTGAACCTGTGGTTTAATATGCTTCAACTTGTGAAAAACAGGCTTGCTTTTTCCACTCGTTTCCCCTACTCTATCGGTAACATGTAAATGGGAGGTTTTCTATGAGCTATGAAATGAATCCGGTCTGGGATCCGTATTACGCGGAATTGGACACGGATAAGCGCAAGGCGCTTTTGGAGGAAATTACATCAGCGCAGGAGGACGACGGAGCCAACGAGTTTCGTCAGCGCATCTTCTATTATCGCTATGTGGACCAGAAGGATCCCAAGCATCAGATTGATCGGTTTCTCGGCACGGCTTGCATGTTCCGGGATTTTGCAGCCAACCGTTCCATCTTCTCTGTTTTTTCCAAGAAGCAGGTAATTAAGTATGGCAATGAGTTGGGCTTCAACCAGATCACATCCCTCTCCGGCAAAGAAAAAGCATGCCTGTACCAAGAGTACAAACATGCCTTACGTAGATATTTCGAATCCTGCATGAGCGGCAACTACCACAGCCTCTTCGGTATGGTACAGCCGGAGGACAAGGTTCGAATCGCCGCTGCAAAGAATGATATTCTGACCATGACCACCGGCATCGCGCAGTTGTTCCATTTGGAAGACACCTTTGCACTGTGGACGGAGGCCGGCAATGACCTCCTGGCAGAATTAGAACAGAACGCATAAAAAAACAGGTCGACCCGTAAATTTAGGGAAGACCTGTTTTTGTTATTTTAACAACACGGCAACCGCCATCCACGGACGATCAGTGGCAATGCGAAGGACACCGTCTGCTAAGAAAATGGCATCATTTGCATCCCGATAACTATCGAGAATGGTTTCACAGCCTGCCACCGGAATTTCCACTGCTTCCGGAACCTCCGACGCGAAGGTATGTAAGACCACTAAGGTTCCTGCTTCCGAGCGACGTACCACGGCCTGATAGCCCTTTGGATGACGCCAGCTCTTGATGCCGGAATCGTAGATGTGGCTGATACCGTCGCGGATGATTGGGCTAACCATATGATAGAAGGTCATCCCCTCATCAATCACTGCCCACTGGGCTTCCGACAGATTCGTCACATCCCCCGAGAGGCAAAGTCGTCCCAACATGGTCGCCGCCAGGGAATACCGAATGCGATTCAGATTGTCCGTCTCCCGAATCACCGCCCAAATCTGGCTCTGAGCCGGCGTAATCATACGATGGAGATTCGCTGCGATAATCGGAATCTCCTTGCACTCATGGGCATCGGAGAAGGAAGCCATGGAACACATGCTAAGAGTAAGCGGTTCTAAGCGATGACCACCGGATGCACAGTCTTCAAGGACAATGTCCGGAATCTCTTCCCGCACTTTCATAATGAATTCCGCATCCGCTTCCATGTTGCGCCGCAAGCCCTCACCCAGGGACTCTGCCCCGTCGCACCCCACACCGATGGTCTCGTTATAATCCATTTTCATATACCCGAAGCCGTAACGCTTCAGGGTTCCAATCACGGTCTCTTCCAGATAATCCTGCACCCAAGGGTCTTTCATATACCAGAATCTACGGAAATAGGTAGTCAATGGCTTACCATCCCGCTTTAAGAGGTGTCGCTCCTGCTGGTAAGCCTTGGCATACTTGGCCACGTTCTCAATTTCGAACCAGATGCCCGGCACCATACCGGCCTCCTTAATCGCATCCACCGTCTCTTCCAATCCGTCCGGGAAGAGTTCCTTGGATACAATATAGTCGCCCATGCCTTGATCCCAC
>JAGDAL010000146.1 GCA_017959525.1 Lachnospiraceae bacterium
AGTCCCTTCGGAATTCTAGCACCGACTCTGGTGTATTTGCCCGGAGCCTTCAGGAAATCTACGATCTCCTCCAACTCCTCTTTTTCTTCCTGCAAACCTGCCACGTTCTCAAAGCGAACATCAATGTTCTCCTGTGTGGTCATGCGGGCACGGCTCTTACCGAAGTTCATCATCTTGGCATTGGTGCCGCCGGAGTTGGCTGCCATCTGTCCGTTCATCAGAATCATGAACAGGATGAATACCACTGCCACAATCAGAAGCATCGGCAACAATTCCAAGAACCACTGGTCCTGTGGAATATCATTCAGCATGTATGGGATGTTGTTCTCTTGCAGGTAATCCTGGAACTCATTGACATCGGATACATACAGGGTATACACCGTCTGGTCGTTCTTCAGATTGACCCGTGCCTTACCGGTAGGAACCTGAACGTTCTGATCAATGGTGATGCCATTCACCTGTCCGTTCTCAACAGCCTCCTCCAGTCTGGTCATGGAATAATCCGGAGTCTTCGTTCCGGCAAAATAGTACCAGAAGAAGATAATCAAAAGTATCAGTATAATGTAAGCGCCAAATCCGCTTCTTCTCTGTCTCAACTATGTGCTCCTTCCAATTGATTCGGTAACTACTTGTTCTCGAAATCAACTACTCCGATGTATGGAAGGTTGCGGTATCTCTGATCGTAATCAAGACCATATCCAACAACGAATGCATCCGGAATAGTGAATCCCGTGTAGTCTACCGTTACGTCCACTTCACGTCGATCCGGCTTATCAAGCATGGTACACATACGTACGCTCTTCGCCTTGCGCTCCTTGAAAAATCCGGACAGGAAATTCAAGGTATTTCCACTATCAATAATATCTTCAACAATCAATACGTTCTGGCCTTCGCAGTCCAAATCCAAGTCTTTCTTTACAACGACTTCGCCGGAAGATACGGTTCCGGAACCATAGCTGCTGGTTGCCATAAAATCAATAATTACCGGTACCGTAATGCGCTTTGCCAATTCGCATGCGAAAAAGGAAGCTCCCTTCAGAATACATACCAAAAATACTGTCTCACCCTTGTAGTCCTCACTGATCTGCGCACCCAATTCTGCGATACGTGCAGACAGTTCTTCCTCAGGAATCATCACGCGAATACTATGATCGTTCATTTAATTTAGTTCCTCCAAACCTCTACTTTTAATACTCGACTGGTCTCGTCCGTTACCAATGCGGCTTCGCTGCGGCGATAACCAATCACCCAAAGAACATCCGATCCTTCTGCTAACAGCGGAATGGAATCTCTTTCTTCCTTCGGGATTTTTTCGTCGATAAAATAATCCTTCAACCGCTTGGTTCCACCGTCTGCCATTACCTGCATCCGGTCGCCCATATTTCGGCTTCGGATATTTAACTTATCCTGTATCTTATCATAATCGAAGATTTTCGCATAGGTTTTATCCGGGATTTCTTCCCCAGCTGTCCACTGCTGGACTTCCAGATGAATATCGTACTCATCCAGCGAAATCTCGTAGCTTTCGCCCACCTCCGGTTTTGGAATGTCGATGGACCAAGGATCCTGCGGAACTTCTTCGTCAGCAATTTTCTCAACAATCAGCTCATCGTAATCTGACTTTAGCTTAATGCCGCCCGGAAGATCGATGCGCTTGCCCACTTCTGCGGACAACAGCTCAACCGCAGCCACAAAATGGCCTCTTGTAATATCGCGAATACCGCCACACTCCTGTAACAGGAAGCGACGTACAACCTCAGACTGCATAGCATCCGGGTATTTTAACAACTTCTCGCGCACGATGCCCTGCTTGCCGCGCACCGCATCCAAGATTCGATCTGCGTCATCCATATGACTCTTATAGAGTCTGGTCAGCTGCTTCGCGCTCTCATTGATATGTGCCACCGCTTCGGAATTAATCTCACGTAAGGTCGGTAAGATTTCATGACGAATGCGATTTCTCGCGTAATTATCATCTGCATTGGTGGAGTCGGTCACGTAATCCTGTTCCTTGTCCGCCAAGTACATCTCAATCTCGCCCCGCTCTACGCACAAGAGAGGCCGAATGATCTTGGTGCCGTCCTTGCGAGGGCTTAATGGCTCCATACCACACATGCCACGGATGCCGGTACCGCGGGCCATCTGATAGAGGATGGTTTCCACATTGTCATCCGCATTGTGGGCCACTGCAATTTTGCCGCCCTTCTCCCCATGCTTCGCTGTCTGAATCAGCGCCTCGTAGCGTAACCGTCTGGCAGCCTCTTCTAAGGACATATGCTCTAAGCTAGCAAGCTCCGGTGCATCTACATCCGCCTGGCGGAACGGAACGCCCTTGGAGATACACAACTTCTCTACGAATCTGCCATCCTCCACGCTCTCTTCGCCGCGGATACCATGCTCCACATAGACCGCCTGCACCTTCAGGTCATACTCCTCCTGCAGGTCTAAAAGTACAAAAAGCAGGCACACCGAATCGGCCCCACCGGACACACCCACGGTCACCTGCTCACCATGTTCTAGGAGTTCATTTGCCTGTATAAAATTTCTAACCTTGTCCAAGAAACTTAACATGTTCACCTCTGTATGAAAAAAAGCCGATGTTCACACCGGCTCTCTTATGCATCAATCACCAGACTGCCGGAAGACGATTTCATTCTCATGCACCAAGCCCAACTTGCCCCGCGCCGTATTCTCCACGTACTCCTCCGTCTGTGTACGCTCCTCATACGTCTGCAAATCTTCTGCGGCTGCCTGCTGTGCTTCCAACTCTTCCTGCAATGCTGCTTCCTGTTGCTGATATTCCGCATTCTTGCGATATAACGTGCCGATCTGCACCGCCATTACAATAACCAAAAATATAATGATGATTCCTACATAGCCACGCACCGGCTGTCTGCGGCGTGACTTCTTTTTCTTACTCATTCTGATACTCCCTTTCTCACTGCTGCTCTATGGAATCCGCTTCCATGAAAAGAATGGTTAAATGTATCGGAATAAATCCTTGGCCTCATCCTTCTTCGTGGTCTCCTGTAGGTCCAGCACTTCGACCTTCACTGTCTTATTACCAAATGCAATCTCGATGATATCTCCCACCTTGACGTTCAAAGAAGCCTTCGCCGGCTTGTCATTCACGGTTACACGTCCGGCATCACACGCCTCGTTCGCTACGGTTCTTCTCTTAATCAATCGGGATACTTTTAAAAACTTATCTAATCTCATGCATTCATTATAGCACAACCCCCGCCGGCAAGTGAACACCTGTATATTCAACCAGTGGTTGCAGGCGTGGGCATAAAAAAAGACTCGAGGCAAAATACCTCGAGTCCTCTAATTCTATACAGAATCAGAAATTACTTATTAACAGCGTCCTTTAAAGCCTTACCAGCCTTAAACTTAGGTGCCTTAGAAGCTGCAATCTTCATTTCCTTACCGGTCTGTGGGTTACGGCCAGTTCTAGCTGCTCTCTTAGATACTTCGAAAGTACCGAATCCAACTAACTGAACCTTTCCACCCTTCTTAAGCTCCTTAGTAACGGTCTCTGTGAAAGCCTTAACAGCTGCCTCAGCGTCCTTCTTGGAGATGTCTGCCTTGCTAGCGATTGCTGCAACTAATTCAGATTTGTTCATAGTAATATATCCTCCTTGGAATGTATATATTTCCCGCGTTTTCACGGGATTAACTACAAATTCATTTATAATTGTTTTAAGATTCAGTGTCAAGAAAAACAGCCCGAAAATCCGCATTTTAGCGATATTTTTTCATTTTGAACAAAACGAAAGCCCCATTATTAGCTAATTTTTATATTGAAATCCCGAAAAATCAGTGGTTCGCACCCTCTAATTCTTCACCATGTTGGAGATCATATTGGAAATTGTAGATAAATAATCCAGCTGGGCATCCTTCTCTGTATAACCATTGGAGTTTCCGGAAGAAGAATTCCCCGAGGAATTGTTGGAATTATTATTGTTGCTGTTCGTATTATTGCTGTTATTATTTCCGCTATTACTATTGTTATTACTGCTGTTGTTATTGCTACTGTTATTGCTGCCGTTGTTATTATTGCTGTTATTATTACCGTTATTGTTCTTGGATGTATTCTCATCCTCCAAATCCAGCACAATGGTCGCATTGGCAGAGTTGGCAAACAGCGTCCGGCTCCAGGTATCGTAACCTTCGGCGGTCACTACCAGGGAATGACGTCCGTACTGTACTTCGTGCTGCTTGTTCACATCCACAGTTTTGCCGTCAAGATAGATGATCACATCCGGCACCTGACACTGGAAGGTAATCTTGCAGAACTTCGGTCCTTCGCCTTTTAACTCGTTGAGGTCTAAGGTTAAGGTCTGATTCCGCTCTACGGTCACCGTCTTGGTTCCACCGTAGCCGTTGTTGGCTACCGTTACATCATAGGTACCTTCCGGCACTTCAAAAACCATATTCTCGGTAATGAGCGCCACCGTCTCCGTTCCTACGGTAATCAAACTGCCTTCGAACAAGGAGGTGTTTAACAGACTGATATATCCATGTCCGCTGGTTACGGTGACGGAATAGATTTCCTTGTCCTGGCCTACCACACGCAGCTCATCATCTGCACCGATATCCGTAATATAGGAAGCAATCCCATGAGAAAAAACTTCTGTCTGCGGAGTCAGCTGATAGTTACTGTCCGCAATCTTTAAGATATCTCTGGAGAGATCGATGTCATAATTCGTAATGTTCTCCTGCACCCACACCCGTGGAGACAGCTGGATACTGGCTAAGGCCGACTCCATTGATGCAGTCTCTGTGATCTCCACAACCTTTCCCGGTGTAAAGCTGGACCAGCTTTCTGCGTCACCGTACTTATTTAAGAACTTGGTGTCCAGGTTGTAGCTGTATCGTACCTGACGGGTAGAGGTGATATTCTTTAAAATCACGAACTCCTCATCGCCGTCAAAGCTCTCGATCATAAAGAGGCCGGAGGTATCGGATTGGGTTTTTGTCTCTGTTTCCGTATCCTCTGTCGCCTCTTCCTCCGGTGTTGTGACAGTTGCTGCAGATTGCCCTCTTGGAATCACCGCATTGACGCCTTCGGATTTTCCGCAGGCCATAAGCAACATGGCACTTACGAAAAGGCTAAGGATGACCCTTAACGTTTTTCTTCGGATGTTTTCCATTGTGCTAATACCCCCATCAAGTATTCCCGGTCGTTGCGCGCCGGCTCTTCAATCACCTGCTGTAACAAATACTCCAATGCTTCTCCGATTTGCGGCCCCTTAGGAATGCCCGCTGCCATAGCGTCCTGTCCGTTCACCTTCAGGTCGCGAATCATCAGACACGCTTCTTGGGCCTTCATCTCTTCATACAGACTACGCAAGAGCTCAATCCGCTCTAACTTCTCTTCCCGATGGAAGTCACTCTGTCCCAACACATCCGCGTGCTGCAAGGCCAACAAATCTTCCATGTAATCAACACCCACGCGGCTCACCAGACGTCTGGCATTCCGCGGCGTAAGCTCCGGTCGCTCGTCGTGATAACGCACCAGGCGGCATACCGCATCGATGGTGGCATTATCTAACTTCCAGCGCCGCAGTATCTCTTTTGCAAGTTCCGCACCCAAAGACGGATGACCAACGAAGTGATCCAATCCCTTCTTGTCCGTCTTCTTACTTACCGGCTTGGCCACATCGTGAAGCAAGGCCGCTAAGCGAAGCACCTTGGTATCCGGTACGCCCTGCATCACCACAATAGTGTGATGACCTACATCATAACAGTGGTGCACCGTCGCCTGCTTGCAAGCAAGCATAGCATCCCACTCCGGGAAAAAGATTGCAGAAAGTCCACTCTCTGCCACCTGCTCCATACGCTCCGGATGAGCGGAACAAATCAGCTTCAACACTTCCACCTGGATGCGCTCTGCAGAAACCTTAGCTAGCGTTGGCGCTAAGGTACGAATGGCTGCGAAGGTCTCCTCTTCAATGCGAAAACCAAGTTGCGCAGAAAAACGAAGGGCGCGCAACATACGAAGGGCATCCTCAGAGAAACGCTCCGTTGGATTTCCAACAGCACGCACAATGCCCGCCTGTAAATCCGATAATCCACCGAAGAGATCCACCAATCCATCCGTATCGTTGTACGCCATAGCATTGATGGTAAAATCTCTGCGTTTTAAATCTTCTTCGAGACTACGGGTAAAGGTCACATCTTTTGGATGCCGTCCGTCCTCATAGTCCCCGTCAATCCGATACGTGGTAACTTCGTAACTGACATGCTTCACCCGCACCGTCACGGTCCCATGCTCGATTCCCGTATCGATGGTCACCGGAAAAATAGCCTTCACTTCCTCCGGAAGTGCATCGGTTGTAATATCCCAATCCGCAGGATTTCTCCCTAAAACGCTGTCACGGACACAGCCGCCCACTACGTAGGCGACGTGTCCGTGCTTTGCTAATTCTTCGATAATAAATTGCGCCCCGGATGGGATTACGATTTTATTATTATCCATATTAATAAGCCTTACCCCAATATACCAACTTCTTGGCCGGCTTGCCGCAGCAAGCACAAACATCAGAAATATGCTCCTGGTCATTAAATGGCATGCAACGGGAAGTTACTGCCAAATCTTCCTTGATCTTGTTCTCACACGCAACATCACCACACCACATTGCACGGATGAATCCAGGCTTGGTGTTAGCGATTTCGGTAAACTCCTCATAGTTGTGTGCGTCATAGATATGAGAATCACGATGTGCCTTCGCACGCTCGAACATCTCCTTCTGAATCTGCTCTAACAATTCGGATACGGTATTCTCCAAATCATCCAATGCGCACTCAATCTTCTCGCGGGTATCACGACGAACAAGTACACACTTGCCTGCCTCAATATCCTTCGGTCCCAGTTCTACACGAACCGGAATACCACGCATCTCAGCCTCAGAGAACTTCCATCCCGGGCTCTTATCGGAATCATCCAACTTGGTACGTGCAACCTTACCAAGACGCTCGCTTACTTCTGCAGCCTTCTCAAGGACACCTTCCTTACGCTGCTGAATCGGAACAACAACAACCTGAGTCGGAGCAATTCTCGGTGGCAATACCAATCCGGAATCATCACCATGAACCATGATGATTGCACCGATCAGACGGGTGGTCATACCCCAAGAGGTCTGATATACATACTGTAACTGGTTATTCTTATCAGTGTACTGAATACCAAATGGCTTGGAGAAGTTGGTTCCGAAGTTATGGCTGGTACCGGACTGCAGCGCCTTACCGTCATGCATCAATGCTTCGATGGTATAGGTTGCATCTGCACCTGCGAACTTCTCCTTGTCTGTCTTCTGTCCGCGAACCACCGGCATAGCCAGTACTTCTTCACAGAAATCCGCATACAGATTCAACATCTGTACGGTACGCTCCTCTGCCTCTTCTGCAGTAGCGTGTGCGGTGTGACCTTCCTGCCACAAGAACTCTCTGGAACGAAGGAACGGTCTGGTCTCCTTCTCCAAACGTACAACAGAACACCACTGGTTATATACCTTAGGCAAATCACGGTGAGACTGGATGATGTCCTTGTAAAAATCACAGAACAACGTCTCAGAAGTCGGGCGAACGCACAAGCGCTCCTGCAACTCGTTCAAGCCGCCGTGGGTAACCCAAGCAACTTCCGGTGCAAATCCTTCTACGTGATCCTTCTCTACCTGAAGAAGACTCTCCGGAATAAACATTGGCATGTAGACATTCTGCACTCCTGTCTCCTTGAATCTTCTATCCAATTCATGCTGGATATTCTCCCAGATTGCATAGCCATCGGGCTTGATAATCATGCATCCCTTTACAGATGAGTAAGCAATCAAATCAGCCTTTACCACAACATCGGTGTACCACTGTGCAAAATCCTCGCTCATGGATGTAATTGCTTCCACAAGCTTCTTATCCTTAGCCATGTTCCAAAATCTCCTTCTAAATTCTTCTATTTCAATATAAAATCTCTCTAAATTCTATGCAAGGACGCCGCGCTTGTCAAGGAATCACGCCGGACTAATCCGCAAAGAAATCTACAAAATCCGCACCTTTCGGAGCAACTTCGTAGTGCATTGCCTCCTTG
>JAGDAL010000001.1 GCA_017959525.1 Lachnospiraceae bacterium
ATCATATCCAGAATGCTCTCGGTAATACGGAACTGGTCCTTCTCGGATGTCTCGTAATATACAATCTCAGCGTCCACCTGCTGCAATGCTGCCTCATACTCTACGAAGCATGGTGCCGGAAGCAATGCCTTCACCGGACGAATGCCGTATACCAAACGATAAATCAAATCCGCTGCACCGTTGCCACAATACACCTGCTCCGGAAAAACTGCTTCTCCCACTGCATCTGAGAGATTCTTCGCAATTGCTTCACGTAACAGGGTACACTCCGGGTCCGGATAGGTAGCTGCCCCCGCAGCTGCATCCATCAATGCATTACGCACACCACCCGGCATTCCCAGCGGGCTGATATTGGATGAGAAGTCCAACGGATAGAATCCGTGCTTCCGATAAAATTTGTCGATGTCTCCTCCATGTCTTGCCATATCTTCCTCCATTAGAACTGTTGTATCAACAACATATGTATTCCTGCGCAGAGTACGGTTCCTAAAACGGATGCCACCAGAAAAATCCGGTTCACCCGCAGGATATCTGCGTCTTCTATGTTCCGAAGCCCATCCCCAATATAGGGCTTGTCATATCGTTTTCCAAAATAAATTGCCGGTCCAGCTAATTGTACACCAAAAGCGCCTGCAATAACACTCTCTGTCTGTGCAGAATTCGGACTGGCATGCTGATATCGGTCCCGCTTCCAGATACGAAATGCACCGGGTATGGATGCGCCGCACAATCCGGAGGCCAGCATCATGAGAAATGCCCCGATTCTTGCAGGCAAAAATCCTGCCACATCGTCCATGTGTGCTGCCACTCTGCCAAAATACAGGTAACGGTCACTTTTGTAACCAATCATACTATCCATGGTATTAACTGCCTTGTAGGTCATGGCCAGCGGCGCTGCCCCAAGCATCATAAAAAACAAAGGTGCCATCACGCCATCGGAAAAATTTTCTGCCACTGTTTCTACGGCTGCCTTGATCACTCCGGTGCGATCCAAGACTGAAGTATCCCTTCCCACAATGCGTCCAACCGCGCCTTGGGCCTCTTCTAAGCTTCCGTTTTGCAAGGTGCGATAGACGTTCTTACTCTCTTTTATCATGCTACGAATAGCAAGGCACTGATAGCACCAGAAGGCATTCAATGCAAATGCCAACCACGGATGAATCCGGTAGCACAGATATAGAACACCTGCCGTCAAGGCAAAGGTGCCGAGGGGTAGTAGGATGGCCAGCACACATCCGGCAGCCAATTCGCCCCGGTTACTTTTTGGAAAAATACGGCGCAATCCCTTTTCCAACCATGCAATCAAGCGTCCCATAAGGACCACCGGATGCGGCGGAAATGCAGGATCTCCCAGAATCAAATCCAATATACACGCCAAAAGGATCTCCATCCTTATGCTCCCTTCGTAAAATCAATGCAATCGATGATGTGAAGTTCCTTGCCGTCCCACTCCAAATCATACCCCCAGCCCGGTTTCAACTGAGCGCCGTAGTAATCGTTGCATTCCGGACAAAACTGGG
>JAGDAL010000147.1 GCA_017959525.1 Lachnospiraceae bacterium
GCTTTGGATATCTTCCGTAGAGCAGAGGAGCTTGGCTTCGTTCATCAGATTACCAATATCGATGGTAAGGATAAGATTTTTGCTATTTGTAACTGTAACGTTAACGTTTGCTACGCATTACGTACTTCACAGTTATTCAATACACCGAACATGTCCCGTTCCGCTTACGTTGCTAAGGTTGAGAAGCAGGACTGTGTTGCTTGTGGACGCTGCGTAGAGGTATGTCCTGCAGGTGCTGTTAAGCTTGGTCAGAAGTTGTGCCACGCTGACGGATCCGTACAGGAATATCCGAAGCATGAGCTTCCATCTCAGGCAAAATGGGGTCCTGAGAAGTGGGCAAACAACTATCGTAACGACAACCGTAAGGAGTCTTACGATGCAGGTACCGCTCCATGTAAGGTAGCTTGTCCTGCACATATCGCTGTTCAGGGTTACCTGAAGTTAGCTGCTCAGGGACGTTACACCGAGGCCCTTGAGTTAATTAAGAAGAACAATCCATTGCCTGCAGTTTGCGGTCACATCTGTAACCGTCGTTGTGAGGATGCATGTACTCGTGGTAACATCGATCGTGCTATCGCTATCGACGAAGTTAAGAAGTTCATCGCTATGCAGGATCTGAATAAGGATACCAGATTCATTCCGAAGCGTATGATTCCGAAGGTTGACGGTGAGTTCGAAGAGAAGATCGCTATCATCGGTGGTGGTCCTGCAGGATTATCCTGTGCATTCTACCTCGCTGAGAAAGGCTATCGCCCAACCGTATTCGAGAAGAATGAGCGTGCCGGCGGTATGTTGGTATACGGTATTCCTTCCTTCAAGTTGGAGAAGGACGTTGTTCAGGCTGAGATCGACATCATGAAGGAAATGGGTGTTGAGATTAAGACCGGCGTTGAAGTTGGTAAGGACATCACTTTAGATGAGTTACGTGCACAGGGCTACAAGGCATTCTACATTGCTATCGGTTGCCAGGGTGGACGTAAGGTTGGCGTTCCTGGTGAGGACGCTGCACAGGTTACTACCGCAGTTGATTTCTTACGTGAAATCAATGGAACTGAGAAGTATGACATCCAGGGTGATGTTGTAGTTGTCGGTGGTGGTAACGTAGCAATCGACTGCTCTCGTGATGCAGTTCGCGTTGGTGCTCCGAAGGTTACTCAGGTATCTCTTGAGACCAGAGACATCATGCCTGCAAGCGCAGAGGAGATTGCAGAAGCTGAGGAAGACGGCGTTGCATTCCATGGCGGCTGGGGCCCGAAGGAAATCCTTCTGGACGAGGCTGGCAATGTAAAGGGTATCTCCTTCAAGAAGTGTACTCAGGTGAAGGATGCAGACGGACGTTTCAATCCACAGTACGATGAGAACGACATCATGACCATCGATTGTAAGCACGTTGTACTTGCTGTTGGTCAGACCATCGTTTGGGGCGACCTGTTGAAGGGCTCCAAGGTTGAGCTTGGCCGTGGTAACGGTGCTGTCGCTGATGGATATACCTATCAGACCGCTGAGCCGGACATCTTCGTTGGTGGTGATGTTTACACCGGACCGAAGTTCGCAATTGATGCAATTGCTGCCGGTAAGGAAGCTGCTACTTCCATCCATCGTTTCGTACAGCCTGGCTGCACCATGATCATTGGACGTAACCAGAACTACTACAAGGAGCTGAACAAGGATGATATCCAGTTCCCAGAGAACTACGATACCTCCAGCCGTCAGATTCCTGGACACAACGATAGCATTGATAAGAAGTCCTTCCGTGATGGCAAGCTTGTCTTCACCGAAGAGCAGGTTAAGAAGGAGACCTCCCGCTGCTTGAGCTGTGGTGCTTCCTGGGTTGACCCTAACAAGTGTATCGGTTGTGGTGTATGTACCGTTCAGTGTAAGTTCGATGCAATCCACTTACATCGTGAGTTGCCGGATGCTTCCAACATGGTTCCTGCAGAGGACAAGTTGAAGTACATCCTTCCGAACGGATTGAAGCAGGCAATCAAGATCAAGTTTGGTGGCCCGAAGGGTGATCCAAGACAGAACGCATAAGCTGACTGTATATAGACTTTTTACCTTTAGCCCTCTATAATCAAGAGGGCTAAAGTTTTTGATAGGAGTATAAGAGATATGCATGAATTAGGAGTGGTTTTTCACGTGATTGATAATGTGAAGGAAGTCTGTGCAGAGAACGAGCTGACACAGGTATCTTCCGTCACCATACAGCTTGGTAAGGTCTCTGCCGTTATTCCGTCCTATCTGAAGGACTGTTGGAAATGGGCAGTGAACCGTGAAGAACTGATGAAGGATTGCGAATTGGTGATTGAGCCAATTGAAGCAATTACCTTCTGTGAAGACTGCAAACAGGAGTATGATACCATTAAGCATGGTAAGACCTGTCCACATTGCGGCAGTGAAAATACCTATCTGTTGCAGGGTAATGAATTTATGATCAAAGAGATAGAGGCTTGTTAACAGAAATGGCAAAAGAGATTTTCATTCATGTCATTCAATACTATTTGATTCTGACTTTCGTACTGACGGTATTTAGCGTACTTCGTATGTATCGCATTCGTTTTCGCGCCGGAGCAGCGAAGTATGGTAAGGCCCGCAAGACACGCTTGGCAGAAGAGCATCGTTTGCGTCAGTTCCCGATTTATACCATGGAGGAGATTAAGTCACGGAAGTCCCGTGGGGCAGTTCGTGTAACCTTCTTCCCGGCGGATACCAAGGAGCGTAGCAAGGTTGCCATCATTTGTCCGGGTGGCGGCTATGACCATCTGGTAGAGAAGTATGAAGGCTATCCGATTGCTGCGAAGCTCAATGAAATGGGCATCAATGCCTTCGTGCTGGAATATCGTGTAGGGCGTCATTGTTCCTATCATGCGCCAATGCATGATTTGGCCAGAACCGTATCTTATTTGTGTGAGCACGAGGATGAATTCGGAATCGATATGAAGGATTA
>JAGDAL010000148.1 GCA_017959525.1 Lachnospiraceae bacterium
CATGGCAATGGCGGTATAGCTGTTGGTTGCCGCTGCATCGTTAATGAGACGGCCGTATTTTACAGACAAGGCTCTGGAAAAATTAATGCCCAGGGCATAGTCCTCAATGGTACGCATGATGCCGGACTTGCCAAGAAGCGCATACTCTGCCATTGGCTTGGCCTCCGCAATACCACGCTGAATCTCCTCATCCGTCTGGGAATCGATCCACACACGAAGCTCCGTCATGCCTTCCCGCACGCCGCCGTACATACGAATATTCTCTTCGATGGTCTGTCCTTCTTTTCCGGAGTCGCCAGCCCAATAAACAGTGTCGATATCCTCGCGATGCAACAGACGATTCACCACGCCGTACTGCTTGGCTGCAGACTCGATGACGCCGTACTTATAATCCTTCGGTAAGAACGGAAGATCCGCCAAATCCCACTTCTTGTAGCGGGCATCGTAATCCTCCGGATATACGAGACCGACCAAATGACCGTAGCACCAGGAAATAACGTACTCACCGTTCTCGATGCATCCGTCCCCGTTGCCGCTGACATGCAGCACCCGGGCAAAATCCCTTGCCACGGAAGGTTTCTCAGTAATGATCAATTTTTTCATAGTATTTATACGCCCTAGGGGCTAACCCTCTCTTTTGTTCTATAATTCCGTCATGTCCACCAGAACCAGGCTGGTCTCTTCCTGCGCCAGCTTCTGCAACCGCTCATCGAAGGCTGTTGCGGAGAAAAGGTAGGTGGTACGGGCATGAATCTTGGCTTGCTGCATGTTACCAAGCAACTCCTGGTAAGCATCAAAGGACAGCTGCGCTGCATTCCAGTTGCAGATACCAACCACGTAATCGTCGTCCGCATCCGCACCGATGATGTCGATGGTGCCGTTCTTGCCGATCCAGGTGCCCATGCGGGTAATCTTGATGGAGCACTTATCCACAAGGTTCATCAATTCCAGGTATTCACTGCACACCTTTACAAAGGCCGTGTTCAAATAGTCGTCTAAGTCACTGGCAATATAAGTATCGTAGAACTGCTCTGCCGTCATCATGTAGAGAGCAGACTGGTTCGGATAAATGAAGCGGAACCAGAATTCCACGAAATGGTTCTTAATACGATAGATGCCCTTCATGGCATTGTCCCAGCCGCCGGTCTCGAAGGATACTACCTTCTCCACAATGTCGAAGGCCGCTAAGTTCTTCAGATACACGCTAATCTTGGCGCGGGAATAGCCAGTCTCATGGTAGAGGTCATTGAGCTTGGAATTACCTCTGGCCATAGCTGCAAGGATGGTCTCATACACCGCCAACTCGCGCAACTCCGCGCTAATGTAATTCTCTGCCTCATGATGTAAGAATCCGCGAGGGTTCAGAATCAGGCTGCACACGTTCTCCTTAACACTGCGCTCTCCGTTCCAACGGTTCACGTATTCCGGAACGCCGCCGAGGATACCATAGGTACGAACCGCCTCTGCCACAGAGTACTTCGGAAAAGCACGGACAATATCCAGGAAATGGAACTCATCCAAAAAGAAACGCTCATCAATGGCTGCCGCATCCGCACCCAGGCACTCATCCATATCTCTGCGAGTCCACAGCAAAGAAGAATTGCAAAGTACAATCAGCACCGGACCCGGATAGAGCTGGCGCTTCTTCAGCTTCAACAGGCTCTCAAAGAAAGTCGGATCCTTCTTAGCAATGGTCTGGAACTCATCAATGACCACCACCAGCTTAGAAGAATCGCCGGACTTAATGCGGTTGAAGCACTCCTCGTAGGTATTCTTCTGTAAGGTCACATCAAACTCTGCCGTAATCTGCTCCTGCATCTGGCGCAGCTGCTCTGCCGGAGAGGCATTGCGGCCACGATAATAGAAGACCTTCTTATCTTTGCAAAAGGCCCGAAGCAGCAGTTCCTTGTCACTCCGATTGGAGCCATACAACAGGACCATGCCATTTCCGGCCTTCTCATAAAATTTCTGTAGTTCTTTTAATTCATTCGTTCTTAAAATCATAGTCTCACCCCAAACAAATCACTGTATATTCGAGCGTCGATTCGCCCAAAATCAGCAAATTTAAACGCGTGTTAATTTCTATTTCAAACAGGTATTATTATAGTTGATTTGAGGTGGAATAACAATGATGGATTGTGTGAAATTCTTGTGAATTTATTCTGTGAAAATGCAGTAGGCAGAGGGATTTGCTGGTTTTGGATGTTTCCTCTGCTCAGAAATTTAATGATGACTTAACATGGTATACCGGAAGCATAGGGATTTCAGATTTTTGTGGTTTCCTATGCCTTTTTTCCATGAATTTGAATCGGGGTTCCGACATTAAGCATAGGGATTTCTCTTTTTTCTATATCCCTATGCCTAGGGCCATTCACGTGAATTCGAATAGGCAGAGGGAATCCGGGAATCGCCTATTCCCTCTGCTTCTGCGCCTCTTAAGTCCCTGAAATACAATAAAAAGGCAGAGGAAATGAAGATTTTCTCCAATCCCTCTGCCGCAAGATGCAAATTAAATGTTCTTTTACTTTTCCGGCGCATGTATTGCAATATAACGCAAAATACGAACCACGCACTCCATGCCTTCTACGGTACAATGCTCGAATGGACCGTGGAATCCATATCCGCCGGTACCAAGGTTCGGGCAAGGAAGTCCCATGAAGGAAAGACGCGCACCGTCTGTGCCTCCACGAATCGGACGGGACAATGGCTGTACGCCCTGGGCCTGGATTGCTTCCTTGGCCAGATCAATGACTTCCATGTGATCCTTCATCACTTCGATCATGTTGTCGTAGGAATGCTTGATGCTAAGCTCTACGGTACCTTCGCCGTACTTCTCGTTCATCTCAGCAGTCAAGTTCTCCAATGTGGTAATGCGCTCCTGAATACGAGTCGCATCATGGTCACGTAAAATATAGGACAAGGTAGCCTTCTCAACGTTGCCTTCCATATCGGTCAGGTGATAGAAGCCCTCACGGTCTTCTGTGGTGGCCGGAGTCTCATTCTGTGGGAGGCTGGCAGCCATCTCACATCCAATGAGTGCAGCGTTAATCATGATATCTTTTGCCTCGCCCGGATGCACATTCTTACCGTGAATCTCGATACCGGCACTGTATGCATAGAAGTTCTCATATGCTACTTCACCCTCGTAGTCACCGTCGACAGTGTAACCGAAATCCGCCTTGAAATAGTCCAAATCAAAGCCGTTTGGGCCTGCTCCGATTTCCTCATCCGGAGTAAATCCAACCCAGATATCACCATGTGGCTCGCCGGAAGCAATCAGCTCCTCTACTGCTGTCATAATCGCAGATACGCCGGCCTTATCGTCCGCACCAAGCAAGGTGGTTCCGTCGGTGGTAATCAAGGTGCGACCCTTCAATCCCTTTAATTCCGGGAAATCCTTGGTGCTAAGAGTTGCTCCGCTGCCCTTCAACAGTACATCCTCACCATCGTAATTCTCAATGATCTGAGGCTTTACGTTCTCGCCGGAAAAATCCGGAGCAGTATCCATATGAGAAATGAAGCCAATCGCCTTCTTATTCTCATATCCTGCAGTTGCAGGCAACAAACCGTATACATAGCACTGATCGGTCATGGTTACTTTCTCTAATCCCATGCCTTCTAACTCAGCCTTTAAAATCTTAGCCAAGTCAAACTGTCTTTCTGTACTAGGAAGTGTGGTACCATCCTCATCGGAGGTTGTCCACACGGAAACATATTTCAAAAGTCTTTCTTCTATCTTCATGTTTTATCCTCCATTTC
>JAGDAL010000149.1 GCA_017959525.1 Lachnospiraceae bacterium
CCACCGATGACCTGGATGTTGGCCGCTTCACAGGCTGCATTCACCTGCCGCATAATCTCTTTCAACTCGGACTCTTCCGTTCCCTTCGGAAGCAATACCGTAAGCATAATACCGATTGCTGTAGCTCCGGCACTGGCCAAATCATTGGTGGTAACCAACACTGCCAGATTGCCAATGTCCTTGGCGGTTCCGGTAATGGGATCTGTGGAGAGCACGAATTCTTCATCCGGCTCCAATACCACTGCCGCACAATCTTCCCCAACAGCACTTCCGACTAAGACCTCGTCCCGCTTGGTTGTCAATTGGCGCATAACGGAGCGCTTCAATACATTCTCAGGGATTTTACCAATCTCCATGGTGTTCCTCTCTTCTCGTGTCTTCGGGTCTCTAAATTATGGGGTTGCACCTTCGGCCGCCTGTGCCGCTGCTGCCTCTGCTGCCGCCTGAGCTGCTGCGTCTGCAGCTGCCTGTGCATCGATGGCTGCCTGCTCTGCAGGAGATACGGTCGGAATGCCGGAAGCATCTCCGTAAGGGGATACTGCATTGGCGATTTCGCCACCATTCTGGGTTGCTACTGCTGCATTCAATGCATTGGTAACGTCCGGGTTGTCGCTTCCGGTACCAACGGCATAGACATTGTTGGTTGCACGATAGCTACTGGTATTGAATACGTCACGGCTGACTTCCTGGCCGTTAACGGTAACAATCTTCCACAAACGAGCCTTGTAACCGGTGTGTGCCTTCTCAACAAGTACGGATGCACCTGCCGGCAATTCCGGATGTGGCTCAAATACATTGCCCGGATAGGTCACTGCCAAAGTCTCGGATACGAAGGATACTTCGCGGTTCGGGTCTCTGGTCTCTTTGCCCCATACGTTAAAGTATACGTTGCCGCCTTCGGTATAACCCTCGACATAAATCGGATAATCCGTATTATTGGTAAACTTCAGATCCTTTACACCTTCTGCGATAGCTGCATCCATGGATAAATCCACATAACCTACTACCATGGAGTGTGCGCTTCGCTCATCAATCTGAAGCTCTGCACGAATCAATGCATTATAAAGGGTTGTAGATACCTGGCAGATACCGCCGCCGTAAGTATCTACGGTCTTACCGTTCTCATAAGAAGGCGCCGGTGCATAACCATTGGCTGCGGTCATGGCGCCAAGCTTCTCCTCAACGGATGCGCTCTCACCCGGATATAACAGGGTGCCGTCCACCTTGCTGGTTCCGTTGGCTACGTTGATTCCACGTGGAGTGGTGGAGCTTCCGAAGTTGGTGTTAAAAGAGCCAAGCAAATCCTGTACGCTCTTTAATTCTTCTTCGCTTCCTTCCGGCTCCTTGGAAACTACCTCTAAGTCAATCTCACAATCGTTGCCGTCCCAATCCTTCAGAATAAAATCTGCGGTGGATGCAACGGATTCGTTAATCAGAATCTTCTTGCCTGCGGTACCCGGTACATATACAAAAGCACCGTTCTCACGCTTCAAACCGTTATTCACAACAACGGTAACCAAATCTTCTTCGTGCTCGGATAAGAAGGTCTTCATGGTATGAATATCTGCTGCAACAGATACGCCGAAGTCCTTGGTCTTGCCGGCCTTCAAATCAGTAGAAGCCATGTAGCATGCCAATGGGTTACCTTTCTTACCGTAGTCCGCAGCCTGCGCAGCTACGTCTGTTAAACTGTGAATGCCAAGTTCTGCGCCGGTAGCGTCAATGGACTTGCCCTCTGCATTCAAAGTGAATGTTGCCTGTTCAAAAGAAGCCAGATAATCGCCAACCTTCTCAGACGCTTCGGAAGCGGTGAGTCCGGATACATCCATGCCTTCGATGGTTACGCCCTTTGCGATGGTAGCATCCGCAGCCTTAGCCTCCACGGATTGGCCGAAAAACAAGCCCCCTGCCATCATCAAAAATGCACTTAAAATTAATGATTTCTTCATATTCTTGTTCATTTCCTACCTCAAAAAGAGTCTATTTTTGCACTATGGGCTCATTTTATCATAAATAGCGCCTATTTCAAGACGAATATCCCACGAATCCGTTGACAAAAAAACGCTCTCTTTAGTATATTTTTTTCATATCATAGTAATTTGTTTGGAGGGAACTATGGCATTTCCGTTTTTAACTGTATTTATCGTGTTTGTCGTCTTCCTGGCCATTCGCTATCGCAGCATTGCACAGCACCGTGCAAAGCGCATGGATGAATACTGGGACAGACAGGAACGCGCCGAACATACACCGGCCAAAGATCTTACCAATCTGCCATACATTAAGATGCCCCTTCGTCAGCTTCCTTTGGATGAGATGGAGGAAGACGAAGAAGTCGCCCAGATGATTGGCGCCATTCGGGAGATTTCCCACCTGCCGCTTCTCAACTTAAACGGCAAGGATAACGCGTATCTTAAGGAGACTTACGGCACCGACAACTTCGACTATATGACCACCGTTGCAGACAACTTCGACCGGTTACAGATGCTCTTGGTAGATTACGCCAAGGTGCTCATGCAAAAGGACCGCATCAATGATGCCATCCTGATTCTGGAGTATGGTGTCTCCGTAGGTTCCGATATCAGTAGTAACTACACCCTCTTGGGAGAGTGCTACCTGGCGACGGGACAGCTGAGTAAAATTCCGGCACTAAAAGAAAAGCTCCAACAGCTGCACATGCTGTTAGAGCCTTCCATTCTTTCTTATCTGGATTCTCTGGAGAATCAATGATGTTCCTTGCAGTATTTCTGCAACGGACAAATCTCACACTTCGGATTCCGGGCAAAGCAAATCTGCCGTCCGAAGGTAATAATCTGCATATTGTATAGTATCCAATGATCCTTAGGCAGGACTTTCATCAAGTCATATTCCACTGCCTCGGGATCATCTTTTTTTGTAAAACCAAGGCGCTTGGAAATCCGCTTCACGTGGGTATCCACCACCACGCTTGGCTCATGGAAAATATTGCCCCGAATCACGTTGGCTGTCTTACGACCAACCCCCGGCAGGCTGGTTAAGTCTTCTAAGGAAGACGGCACCTCTCCGCCGTATTCATCCAACAACCGTCTGGCGCAGGCAATGATATTCTTTGCCTTGTTGTGATAGAAACCGATGGAATGGATGTCCTGCTCCATCTCCGCTAGGGATGCAGATGCAAAGGCCTCCAAGGTCGGATACTTCACAAACAAATCCGCCGTTACAATATTGACTCTGGCATCGGTACACTGGGCACTCAAAATCACCGCGATCAAAAGCTGCCACGGCGTCTCATGGTTCAGATAACATTTGTCATCCGTTCCGTACATCTCATCCAGAATCTGTAAAATTTCTCCCGTTCGTTTGGTCATTAAACCATCACTCCCAATACGTTACGTACAATCAGATCCAATCCGGCAACCCAAAACACCAATGCACCAAGGTAGAAGGCTCTGGTCTTGCTCTCTAAACCGAAACGATAACCGGTATACACACCGCCAACTACCATCAAAATGGAAATGATGATGATTGCGCCCAATGCAAAAACCGC
>JAGDAL010000150.1 GCA_017959525.1 Lachnospiraceae bacterium
AACAATGAGGATGCGGAAGCAACCGGTACTTGCATGCGAATCTTCTTAAATGGAGCAGAGAAAAAGTTCTCCAATGAAACAGCAGGTCATTTTTCTGCGGATAAAGTGGTTCGAATCAACGAGGTATACAAGGTGTATGCCGGTGATGTGATTATGTTTGCCATTAATCCGGAAGGTAACGACAGCTATGACGGTGGACGCTTAAGTGTAACCATTGAAGATGCCACCGCAAGTCAGCCGGAACCTGGCACCAACACCAATCCGGACCCAAGTACACCGAGTGCTTCCGACCGGGAAAATGCCACCGTTTTGAAGGATGATTTCTCCGGGGAGCAGGGCAAGAACGGCTGGTACTACGGCGTGTGCGATTGGAACGGCGCGAATTTCGCAGAGATTCCGTACGATGCAGAGAACGGCCGTTACTATAACAACGGGAACAAGCCGGAATTAAAAGCGGACTTTATGGAGCCGGGTGGTGGAAGAAACGCAGCCTACAAGTGGGTGGTTGCAAAAGACGGTAAGATTCGTGTAACCGGTAATTATACCAAGTTCGCCAACAGCGGTGACCCGGAGGCTAACGGAACCTGTATGAGGCTTCATATCAACAATGATGAGAAGATCTGGATTGGCGGAGATATTCAGGGAAATTACGATCATGAAATCCGCCGGGACTTCGATGAGGAATATGAAGTGCATGCGGGAGATGTATTAATCTTCCATGTGGATCCGGAAGGCAACGATGCCTGGGACGGTGGACGATTGGAAGTGTCCATCTCACCGGTTGAGTAAAGAAAGGTAGGTAAGAACTTCCGGGGAATCTTCCTCGGAAGGGATAATGCCTAAATAAAGGGAATCGGAAAATCCTGCTTCCTTGTAGTAAGAAGAAAAAGAAAGATCGATGGCATAAGGCTCCCCCTTTTCATCATAGATCAAGTATGGCTCGACTTGCGCAAGGAGAGCGGGATTTTCTTCTATATAGGACAATGGATTATCGAGATATTCGTTGGAATGGCACCAATCCAAGGCATAGCGGTCCCCGACGACGATGTCTAGCTTACCGTCGGAGATGGCGGCCATGACCTTCATGGCGGAACCGTAGGCATACTCTAAGTTCTCGCTGTTAGGGTCTTCGGTAATGAGAAGATTGGTGTAATTAGAGACCGTAAGGTCGCTGCCTTTGGTCATTTCTTTCAGAAAATGATCGGAGACCGCAACGTTTACGTAGGCGACATACAGATCAGCCTTCTGGTTGCGCTGCATGGTGCGAACCAGGGAAAAAAGAATGCAAATAAGAGCTGCAGTAACGAAGATGTGGATTTTGTAATAATCCCAGATGTACTGCAGCTTTTGTTTCTTATTCAGTTCACGAAAAGTGGAATGCTTCATAATAAAATCCTATGCTTGCACCTGCTCACATTGAATCAGGATGTTCTTCATAATCATGGCATTGAGTAGTGCACAGGTACCCATACCAAACACGATACATGGCGTGCAGATGTAGTAAATCAAAGCGCCCATGGCAAGAATAACACAAAACATCACCACGGTGCAGACGATAAAACGCATGCCAATCATGATAGAGTTCTTAAACAATGCCGGGATGGTATTATCAAAGTGCGCATGCAACGGGAAAATCCAAAGTGCCACAATGATATAAGCAATGACGGCAACGATAAGAACTGCACTTAAGAAGGCCCAAAAGGTCGCGGTAAAGCACAAATGATAAAGTATATATCCATCTACGGAAAGTGCAAGGCCAGCCACTGTCATAATAACACCAATGGCAGTGCTCTTGCCGAACTGCTCCCGGAAGGCGTGGAAGAAGGCTTTGGTAATATAGCCGTCTTCATCCCGTGCAATTTTCTGGCAGGTATAGCACAGCGCTGTGGTGGATGCGCCGATGGTAATGATGGGAATACAACAAACCATCCATAGAATATTCAGCCAAACGCTCTGTACAATTTTGGTGATAAAACGAAGGACGGGGCCGTCGTAGTTCAATAAGTTACGCATAGTTACTCCATAAAACGATTAATCGGTAGATGCACGATAAATCAAATCCGTCTCCGCATAAACGGTGCGGTAATTCAAATCCGGCTGCTCGATACGGGAGAGTAGCAGGTTCGCTGCGGTATGTCCCATCACCTGGGTGTGAATATGACAGGTGGTTAAGGCCGGTGTCATGACACGGGATTCTGCAGAATCGTCGAAACCGCAGATGCGTACATCTTCCGGATAGGACTTGCCCATTTGCTTCAGGCAGTTAATCAAATCAATAGCAACGAAATCATTGGCGCAGATAAACAAATCGGGAAGCTACTTCAAGGCTCTTACTGCATCGCACAGGTGTACATAATAATCAGCGCCGTGTGGACAAATATCCGTCAGTCAGAACTCTTCGTTGATTGGCAAATCATTCAGATACATGGCATTACGGAACGCCATAAAGCGTTCGAAGAAGGAACGGCAGTGATTCATCTGGCCGATGAAGCCAATGCGTCGAAGGCCTCGCGCCCGCATATCGGAAATCAGGTTAAAAATTCCTGCAGAGTTATCCATCATAAGAATATCTGCTGCTAAGCGATGGGAATAGCTGGCAACCGGAGCATCTACCAAAAGCACCGGAATGCCAAGGTTGCATAACATCTCACAATACGGATGATGGAACATCTCCACGCAGATAATGGCCTGGGTTCTGGCAGCATCGAAGCTTGGCGGAAGTACTAACTGTTCCAAGTTGTCCGGTGTAACCCGGTGCATGGTCATACGATACCCAAGGTGGGTAATCTCGTTCTGGAACTTATCCAGCATGGTGGTAGCAAAATGGGAATTATCTAAGAAACTACCGGTAAAAAATGCAACTTCTCCGGCGATGACCGGTTTCTTCGCAGACATGCCTCCATAGATGTCTGCAGTGGAAGATGCATAAGAAAACTGTTTGTACCCCATCTCAATGGCCTTCGCCAAGACTCTCTCTCGGGTGGCATCTGCAAGAATTCCTGTGTTGTTAATCGCCTTGGATACGGTATTTCTGGATACCCCCAGCGCATCCGCAATGTCTTGAATGGTTACTTTGTTAGCCATGTCATTCTCCTATTTATATATCATGTAAAAATCTCTCAAATGTAAAAACCGAAAATCAACAACGGATTTCCATAGACTATGATAAATTGTTACATGCATTTTGTCAAATGTAAAAATTCTGATGCACTTTTTTACAAAAACAGTGCAAAACCATTGTCATATTTTTACAAATATACAAAACTGAATTGACACAAATGTAAAATATGGTATAGTGAATGCATAAACAAATTGTGACATATGTGTCATACGTCTTTGAGGAGGGTAAATGAATAAGGAAGCTAAGGCTCACAATACATTATTGTATGTGAAGCATCACTGGAGATTATATCTGTTCTTCCTAGGGCCTGCATTGGTGCTGACATTACTGTTTCGCTATGCACCTATGGGAGGAATCTTAATTGCATTTGAGAAGTACAGCCCGTTCAAAGGCTTCTTCGGAAGCGAGTGGGTAGGACTGGAGTACTTCCGTCAGTTCTTATCATCACCGGATTTCCTATCCTATTTGGTAAATACCTTGAAGCTTAGTATCTTCGGTTTGTTGTGGGGATTCCCAATCCCGATTATTCTTGCTCTTCTATTAAATAGAATTGAGAGCAGCAAGATCAAACAGAAGATTCAGTTGGTTCTCTACATGCCGAACTTCATTTCCGTCATCGTACTCTGCGGTATGGTTCGTATCTTGTTGTCCGTAACCGGACCGGTGAATTTGATGTTTGGAACCACCATTAACTTCTTAACATTGCCGGAAGCGTTCCGACCGATTTACATCATCAGTGGTATCTGGCAGGGCGCAGGTTGGGCATCCATTATGTACACCGCTTCCTTATCCAATGCATCTCAGGAGCTGAAGGAAGCCGCACAGATTGACGGAGCCAATATCTGGCAGCAGATCAAGGCGGTTGAGTGGCCGGCTATTAAGGATATGGTTGTTATCCAGTTCATCCTTCAGGCAGGTAACATCATGAGTATCGGCTTCGAGAAGGCTTATGCATTGCAGACGGATTTGAACTTAGGTGCTTCCGAAATCATTGCTACCTATGTATATAAGAAAGGTTTGATTGACGGTAACTACAGTTATTCCACAGCGGTTGGCTTGTTCAATACCGTCATCAATGTTGTTTTGTTAATTACGGTAAATAAGATCGTCGAGTGGATGAACGACGGTCAGGGACTATAGGAAGGAGGATGTCATGGAAAACACTACGAAGAAAAAAAGCGCATTTGCCAGACATTCTCTCGGAGACAAAGTCTTCCTGTTGGTAGGCTATGTAATCTTAGGATTGTTTGTTTTAGCGATTATTGTTCCTATGGTTTACATCGTAATTGCTTCCTTCATGGATCCGATTACCTTACAGAATACAGGAATTACCTTTGATTTTGAAAAATGGACACTGACCGCATATGAGCGTGTTATTTCCAACGGACAGATTTGGGTAGGTTTTAAGAATGCCATTGTGTATTCCTTATTATTCACATTCTTGTCCGTAGCAATCACCATGCTGTGTGCATATCCAATGTCACTTGCAGACTTCCGCGGAAGAAAGTTCTGTAAGGTACTGTTCATGATTACCATGTTCTTCGGCGGCGGTTTGATCCCGACTTACTTATTGATCAGTAACTTAGGTTTATTGGACAGTATGTGGGCCGTAGTACTTCCGGGTGCATTTTCCGTATGGGATATGATTATTGCCCGTACCTACTATCGCGGAATCCCGGGAGAGCTTCGGGAAGCTGCTGAGGTTGACGGTGCCAATGAGTTGACACTTTTCTTCCGCATTTTGCTTCCGGTATGTACACCGGTCATCGCCGTACTGTGCTTGTGGCAGTTTGTCGGAATGTGGAACAGCTACTTCGATGCCATGATTTATTTGAATTCCGCATCCAAGCAGCCATTACAGTTGGTACTTCGTGCCATCTTGATTCAGAACCAGCCGGACGCAGGCATGATTGCAGATATGCAGTCCACTGCTGAAAGGGCGCGTTTGGCAGAGTTGTTAAAATACGCAACCATCATTATTTCCAGCTTACCGCTTCTGGTGATGTATCCGTTTTTCCAGAAGTACTTCGATGCAGGAATTATGGTAGGTTCCGTAAAGGGTTAATGTTAAAAACAGCAGACGAAGGAGCTGTTTTAAATATAGGAGGAGAAAAAATGAAAAAGAGATTTGCAAAGAGAGTAGTAGCCGCTACACTTGCCGCAACCATGGTAGCAAGTGCATTCACCGGCTGCGGCGGCAGTAAGGGGAACAGCGCAAGTAATGCTGATTCAGTGGACGTAGCAGATATCCACTTCCCAATGGACGAGAAGGTAACCATCACCGGTATGATCAGTTATCCTACCGGAACTGAGGAAGAGCCAAACAATCGTACCATTTTTAAGAGATTGGAAGATGACACCAACGTACATGTTGAGTGGACAGCAATTTCTTCCGACCAGTGGGGAGACAAGATCTCTCTGAACATGGCCAATGTAAACACACTGACCGATTTCGTATTCAATGCCGGCTTCGGCGACAGCGACTTGATCCGTTATGCTGACCAGGGTGTCATCATCCCGGTAGAGGATTACATCGATGAGTACATGCCGAACTTGAAGGCTGTATTCGATAAGTATCCGGAATATCGTACCATGTGTACCGATGAGAACGGCCATATCTGGGCACTGCCTTGGATTGAGCAGTTGGGTTCCGAGAAGACCGCCATCCAGACGGTTGGTAACAACATGACATTCATCAACCAGAAGTGGTTAGACTTCCTTGGACTTGAGACTCCTACCACCGTAGACGAGTTCGAGGCCGTATTGAAGGCTTTCCAGGAGCATGCTCCGGAACTTCAGAAGGAATTCGGAATCGATGGTGACATCATTCCAATGTCCTGCATTATTAACGATCAGGATCCGAACCTTTTGATCAACGGTTTCGGCGATGGTATCGGCGATGTTGATATGGGACAGCACATTGCTGTAACTGATGACAAGAAGGTTATTTGTACCGCAACTACCGACGGATTCCGTAAGGGTGTGGAGTGGTTACATCAGTTGTATGCAGAAGGCTTAATCGATCCGGAGTGCTTCACCCAGGATTGGTCCACCTATGTTGCTAAGGGTAAGTCCCACAGATACGGCGTATGCTTCACATGGGATGTTGCAAATATTGATAACATCAATGACTACGTACCTTTGAAGGCACTGAAGGCTGACACCGTTAACGTAACACCACAGAACGGTTCCTTCACTTCCGGTTTCGATAGAGGCCGTTGCGTAGTAACCAGCGTATGCAAGAACCCTGCATTGATTTGTGCATGGTTAGACCAGATGTATGATCCTTTCCAGTCTCCACAGAACAACTGGGGAACTTACGGCGAGGATGATGAGTTCGATATTTTCGAGTTGAGCGAGAATGCCAACGGCGATCCAATGTTAAAGCATGCACCACTTGGCGATGCTTCTCCTGTAGAAGTACGTGAGGCTGAGTGTGTCAGCGGACCTTTAGCAATTCTTGATGAGTACTACGATGTATACGTAACCTGCCCGGATGATGCACAGTATCGTTTGGATTGGATTAAGGATTACTACACCGAGGATATGCATAACCAGTATGTATACCCACGTGTATTCATGAGTGCAGAAGATACCGAGAAGTTATCTACCATTCAGACAGACCTGGTATCTTACTTGAACTCCAGCAAGGCTGAGTTCATCCGTGACGGTATTACCGATGAGTCCTGGAATGCTTACTTGGATCAGGTAAACAGCTACGGAGTCGATGAGTACTTAGCAATTTATCAGCAGTACTTAGATGCATATTATGCAAACTAAAAAATAAAACAAACGGAAAGGAATTCCTATGAACAGTCAAACTTTGAGAGAGGCAAGAAAATACGAAGAGGCCTTTGAGAAATTAATACCTGCGGAGGCAAGACCGCAATTTCACCTCTCTCCGAGGGTGGGCTGGATGAATGATCCCAACGGGTTTTGCATCTACAAGAACCAATATCATCTTTTTTATCAGTACCATCCGTATGATGCACAATGGGGCCCGATGCATTGGGGTCATGCAGTAAGCGATGACTTGCTGCACTGGGAGTACCTTCCGGCTGCAATGGCACCGGATGAATACTATGACAAGGATGGCGTCTTCTCCGGAAGCGCCATCGAATTACCGGATGGCAGACACCTTCTGGTATATACCGGTGTAATGAAACGAACCGTGGAGAACGGTCAGATGAAAGAATTCCAGACCCAGTGCATCGCCATTGGAGACGGAGTGGATTATAAAAAATGCGAGCAAAACCCGGTGATGGGAACGGACGTGATTCCGGATGGATGTTCCAAGACAGACTTCCGCGATCCGAAAATCTGGCGTAAGGCCGACGGTTCCTATCGCTGTATGGTAGCCAATCGCGCAGAAGACGGAACCGGACAGCTACTCTTGTTCCGAAGCTTCGACGGTATCCAGTGGGATTATGAGAAGGTATTTGCCAAGAATAACGGCAGATACGGTAGCATGTGGGAATGCCCGGACTTCTTTGAGTTGGACGGATGCGGTGTAATTTTCACCAGCCCGCAGGATATGCTGCCGGAAGGCTTCGAGTTCCACAACGGTAACGGTACGTTGTGTCTCATCGGATCCTATGACGATGCCACAGATACCTTTACCGAAGACCACGTTCAGGCAGTGGACTACGGCATTGATTTCTATGCTATGCAGACCATCCTTGCTAAGGACGGCCGTCGGATTATGATTGGCTGGATGCAGAACTGGGATACTGCCGGAGCCCACGATCGCAACGATCCGTGGTTCGGCCAGATGTCCTTGCCTCGTGAAATTCATATTAAGAACAATCGTCTGTACCAGAATCCGATTCGTGAAATTGAATCCATGCGAAGCGACAAGGTGGAGTATCGGGATGTTCTAATCAAGGGGGAGAATGATATCCGCCAGAAGACATCCGAGACCTTGGTGAATGCTGTTGCATTGGATCAGATTCAAGGTAGATGTATTGACATGGAACTGGAGATTGCTCCGGAAGATGTCAATTGCATGTATGATAAATTCACGCTGTCAGTAGCATGTAATGAGAAGTTCCATACCGACATTGTCTTCCGTCCGAAAGAGAATATCGTCAAGATTGACCGTAAGTTCTCCGGATCCCGAAGAGCAGTTGTCCACCAGAGGCGTGCCCATATTCCGTTCCGTGACGGTAAGATTAAGATGAGACTCATCTTAGATCGATTCAGTATGGAAGCATTTTTCGAAGATGGGGCTTATGCAATGACAGCAACCCTCCCAACCGATATTGCCTGTGACGGTATCTTCTTCAGCACGAATGAAGACGTCCGGGTGAATATCACCAAATACAATCTCACATAACTTTTATAAAACGCATGAAAAAAGAGAAAAACACTCGCAGCCCCGCGGGTGTTTTTCTCATTTATAGAATAAATATTCAAAAAAATAATTAAAAATGTATAAATATGAGTTGACATCCTAGATTTAATGTATTAATATGCATTCATACATACAAGAAATGAATAAACATTCAAAGGATGGTGCCCGATATGAAAAAAGGAAAAAAGATTCTCTCAACATTATTGATATTAGCATCCATGAGCGTGCTTGTGGGATGCGGAACTTCCTCCGATGGAGCGGCTGCAGCGGCAACCACAGGAGATGGCACCGGTGCAACACTGGTCATGGCAACCAACGCAGCCTTCCCTCCATACGAGTATGTGGAGAACGGGGAATATGTAGGAATTGACGTAGAAATCTCACAGAAGATTGCTGATGAGCTGGGCATGGAATTGGAAATCAAGGACGTAGAGTTCGGATCCATCGTAGCCGGCGTACAGAGTGGCAAGTATGACATGGGTATGGCCGGTATGACCGTGACGGAAGACCGGAAGAAGAGTGTTAACTTCTCTAACACTTACGCAACCGCCGTACAGTCCATTATCGTACCAAGCGGCTCCGCAATCGCTTCCGTAGACGATTTAAGCTCCGAGATCAAGATCGGTGTGCAGCAGGATACCACCGGTGATATCTACGCATCCGATGAGTACGGCGATGCAGTGGTTCGTTACAAGAACGGTGCCGATGCGGTACAGGCTTTGGTGTCAGGCAAGGTAGATTGTGTTATCATTGATAATGAACCGGCCAAGTCCTTCGTATCCGCCAATGAAGGCCTTACCATCTTAGACAGCGCATATGCCGAAGAAGAATATGCCATCTGCGTTTCTAAGGACAATGAGGCATTACTGAATGATATCAACGGAGCACTTGCCAAGCTACAAGAAGATGGAACCATCGATGCGATTGTTTCCAAATACATCCCGGCAGAGGATTAAGAATGAGCGACTTTATCACACAATTTCAATTTGTATTTCTAGAAAGTGAACGATATCAATTGGTACTCCAAGGCCTGCTTGCGACCTTGGAGATTACCTTTTTTGCGGTACTGATCGGTATCGTGCTTGGAACCCTGGTAGCATCCGTGCGTTCCACCTATGATAAGAACCAGGAAGAGTTAAAAAAGCATGGCGGCATTGGGTATTTTGCCCTGGCCGTTGCCAACGTGATCTGCAAAATTTATTTGACGGTGATCCGTGGAACTCCGGCCGTGGTTCAGCTTCTGATTGCATATTTTATCATTTTTGCATCTTCCAATAACGATATCCAGATTGCGATTTTTGCCTTCGGCGTGAACTCCGGAGCATACGTAGCAGAAATCATCCGTGCCGGCATTATGTCCGTGGATAACGGCCAGTTTGAGGCAGGTCGATCCCTTGGATTTACCTATGTGCAGACCATGATTTATGTCATTATTCCGCAGATGGTTAAGAACGTATTACCTGCACTTTGTAACGAGTTTATCGTCTTAATTAAGGAGACTTCCGTAGCCGGATATATCGGCATTATGGACTTGACCAAGGCCGGCGATTTGATTCGCGGACGTACCTTCTCCGCCTTTTTGCCACTGATTGGAGTGGCAGCCATCTACCTGTTTTTGGTGATGATTCTCACCTGGCTGGTAGGCAAGTTAGAGAGGAGGTTGCGTGTCAATGAGCGATAAGAAAATCATTCGCGTAGAGCATTTGAAAAAGTATTATAAGGGCGACAAAATCAAGGCGTTGGATGATATCTCCATTGACGTAACGGAAGGGGAAGTGGTGGTGATCATCGGACCATCCGGATCCGGCAAATCCACCCTGCTTCGTTCCCTGAATCTCCTTGAGATTCCTACAGACGGCGATATCTATGTGGACGATGTAGCTATCACTGATCCCAAGGTGAACATCAATAAGCATCGCCAGAAAATGGGCATGGTATTCCAGCATTTTAACCTCTTTCCGAACATGACCATCCTTCGGAATCTGACCATTGCGCCGATGAAGTTACTGGGGGTATCCAAGGCAGACGCGGAGGGGAAGGCCATGGAGCTTTTAGAGCGTGTAGGTCTTGCAGATCGTGCAGGAGCCTATCCGGACCAGTTGTCCGGTGGTCAGAAGCAACGTATCGCTATTGTCCGTGCCCTATGTATGAACCCAGAGATTATGCTCTTTGATGAGCCGACTTCTGCCTTAGATCCGGAAATGGTTGGCGAGGTATTGGATGTTATGAAAGAGTTGGCCTCCGACGGTATGAGCATGGTGGTGGTGACCCACGAGATGGGATTTGCCAGAGAGGTGGCAGACAAGGTGATTTTCATGGATGAAGGACAGCTTATCGAAGAGGGAACTCCGGAGGAGATTTTCGATCATCCGAAGTCCGAGAGACTGCAGTCTTTCTTACAGAAAGTCATCTAATCGGCCGTATATTTATTTACAGAAAATGAATAAACATTCTTGTTGACAGTGAAAAGAGGGAAATGCTATCATCCCAAATAACAAAAGACAACTTGGATGTGCAAAGGAGCATGTGTCGAAAGACATGTGCTCCTTTTTTTATTATCTAGCATCCGGGTAATAGACAAGAAGGAAGGTAAGGAAGATGAAGAGAAGAAAGTTTATGGCCATGGGACTGGCAATGCTGTGTTTGGGAACACTGCTGGTAGGATGCGGTACCAAGAATCCTACTGCAAAGGTAGAAGGTGCGGTGACCTCTGAGGACAAGGCAACACTTGTTATGGCAACCAATGCAACCTTTCCACCGTATGAGTATGTGGATAACAACGAATATGAGGGCATTGATGTGGAAATCGCCCGGGAAATTGCGAGAGAACTTGGATTAGAGTTAGAGATTGAAGATGTGGAGTTCGGTTCCATTATTGCCGGTGTAGAGAGCGGTAAGTTTGATATGGGTATGGCAGGCATGACCGTTACCGAGGAGCGTTTGCAGAGCGTGAATTTCTCAGATACCTATGCAACCGCTGTTCAGTCTGTCATTGTACCGGAAGGTTCCGCCATTGCATCCGTGGATGATATCACCTCCGAGATGAAGATTGGTGTACAGCAGGATACCACCGGTGATATTTATGCTTCCGATGATTACGGCGATGCAGTGGTTCGTTACAAGAACGGTGCAGATGCGGTTCAGGCATTGGTAGCAGGCAAGGTGGACTGTGTGATTATCGATAGCGAGCCGGCCAAGGCTTATGTGGGAGCCAACGAAGGACTTGTCATCTTAGACAGTGCCTATGCCGAAGAAGAATATGCCATCTGTATTGCCAAGGACAACGAGGCATTGCTTGCAGATATCAACGGAGCACTTGCCAAGTTAAAAGAGAACGGAACCATTGATGCAATCGTTTCCAAGTATATTCCGGCTGAGGACTAGATATGATGTGGTTGAGTAGTATGATTGGGGATTTTCGATTTGTATTTCTAGACAGCAACCGTTATATGCTGGTGTTGGAAGGCTTGTTTGTAACCTTAGAGATTACCTTCTTCGCCGTATTAATCGGCATCGCACTTGGTATTCTCGTAGCATCTGTTCGTTCCACCTATGACAAGAACGAAGAGGCGCTGAAGAAACAAAAAGGGTTGGGGTTTTATGCATTATATATTGCCAATGCGGTTTGTAAGATTTATTTGACGGTGATTCGCGGGACACCGACGGTGGTACAACTTCTGATTGCGTACTTCATTATTTTTGCCACCTCCACCAGCGACGTGAACATTGCCATCTTTGCCTTCGGATTGAACTCCGGTGCATACGTGGCAGAAATCGTCCGGGCCGGCATCATGTCCATCGACAATGGGCAGTTTGAGGCAGGTCGATCCCTGGGATTTACCTATGCACAGACCATGTGGTATGTCATCATCCCGCAAATGATTAAGAACGTACTTCCTGCCTTGTGCAACGAGTTCATCGTCTTAATAAAGGAAACCTCCATTGCAGGTTACATCGGCATCATGGATTTGACCAAAGCGGGAGATTTGATTCGCGGACGAACCTTCTCCGCATTCTTGCCACTGCTTGGTGTAGCAGCCATTTATCTGGTATTGATTCTGATGTTGACTTACATGGTAGAAAAATTGGAACGGAGGTTACGTGTCAATGAGCGATAATCGAATTATCCGGGTGGAGCATTTGAAGAAACATTATAAGGGCGGCAAAATCAAAGCCCTGGATGATGTCTCCATCGATGTCAAAGAAGGGGAAGTGGTTGTCATCATTGGACCAAGCGGTTCCGGAAAGTCCACCTTGCTTCGTTCCTTGAATCTGTTGGAAATCCCAACGGAGGGAGATATCTATGTGGATGACGGCATTATCACGGATACGAAGTGCGACATCAATCGCCATCGCATGAAGATGGGCATGGTGTTCCAGCATTTTAATCTGTTTCCGAACATGACCATCCTTCGTAATCTTACCATTGCACCGGAGAAGCTATTAAAGATGCCAAGGGAAGAGGCGATGGCCAAGGCCATGGAGCTATTAAATCGGGTTGGTCTTGGGGAACGGGCCTTAAGTTATCCAAGCCAGTTGTCCGGCGGACAGAAGCAGCGTATCGCCATTGTGCGTGCCTTGTGTATGAATCCAAAGATTCTGCTTTTTGATGAGCCGACTTCCGCCTTAGATCCGGAAATGGTTGGGGAAGTCTTGGATGTCATGAAGGAACTGGCCGGGGAAGGCATGAGCATGGTGGTAGTCACCCATGAGATGGGATTCGCCAGAGAAGTGGCAGACAAGGTGATTTTCATGGATGCCGGACAGGTCATCGAACAGGGAACGCCGGAAGAAATCTTCGATCATCCGAAGTCCGAGCGATTACAAACATTTTTACAAAAAGTACTATAGGAGCAAAGGAGCTTACATTCGAAAGAGACGTATGCTCCGTTTTTTTATATATGGGAACAATGAAAGAGGAAATGCTGCAGTTAACCAAGGAACTGGTGGCTGTGGCAAGTGTGAATACCACTGCGGGAGAGAAGGACATCGGAGTATTTTTGGAAGGGTATTTGCGAAAGATTCCATACTTTGCAAAACATCCGGAATACGTAATTGTACAACCGTTACCGAATGATCCGTTGGAGCGACGGAATGTATTTGCCTTGTTGCGAGGGGAAAAGGACGACAATTGCAATACGATGTTGCTTCACGGACATACGGATACGGTGGGTGTGGAAGATTACGGGGCACTACAGGAAGATGCCTTTGACTGTGACCGGTTGGCAGAGAGATTGCAGCAGGTGGAATTGCCGGAGGAGGTGCGACGGGATTTGGAGTCCGGGGATTACCTCTTCGGTCGCGGCGCCTGCGATATGAAAAGCGGCGATGCGGTTTTTCTGGTGTTGTTAAAGCATATCTCCGAAGCGATTGAGGACTTCTCCGGCAACCTTCTGTTGTCTTTAAATCCGGTGGAAGAGAATCTGCATACGGGCATTACCACGGGCATCCGGGTCATCGAGGAACTGCGGGCCATGTATGATCTCACCTATGTGCTGGCCATCAATAACGACTACACCTGCCCTATGTATCCGGGGGATGAGCATCAATACATTTACACCGGTGTGGGTGGGAAGCTGTTGCCTTGCTTCTACATACAGGGGCGGGAAACACATGTAGGGCAATGCTTCGAAGGGTATGATCCGACCCAGGTTATGGCAGAGTTGATTCGGGAAATCAATTTGAATCCGGCTTACGGAGATTCCTATATGGAGGAATGCGGATTGCCACCGGCCCTGCTCAAAAGTAAGGACTTAAAAGGGTGGTATAACGTACAGACCGTAAAAGAAGCGCTGGTGTACTTTAACTACTTTGTCTTGCGTTCCCCGGTCACAGAGATTACGAAGCAACTGATCACTGCGGCAGAAAAAGCGGTGGATGCGGCCATGGATACCATGAATGCGCATTATCTTGCATATTGCAAGAAGAGCAACAAAGAGTATCAGCCCATTGCAAATCCTTGGGACGTATGCACTTACAGCGACTTATATTTGCTGGCAAGAAAACTGGACCATCATGTGGATGCACTTTTGGAGGAAGAGGCGAAGCGTTTGCAAGAAGAAGGCGTAGATTTGCGGGA
>JAGDAL010000151.1 GCA_017959525.1 Lachnospiraceae bacterium
CGCATCCGGTTCCAAGTATTTCAATGATAAATCGTCTAACTCAATCTTCACACGGGAAATACCAAGACGCTGTGCCAATGGAGCATAAATCTCCATGGTCTCTCTAGCCTTCTCGATCTGCTTCTCCGGGCGCATGTACTTCAACGTACGCATATTGTGGAGACGATCTGCTAACTTAATAATGATGACACGGATATCCTTGGCCATAGCAAGGAACATCTTACGCAAATTCTCTGCCTGGATTTCCACCTTGTCCGCATCGTAGGACAACTGTCCCAACTTAGTAACGCCGTCAACCAACAGCGCTACTTCTTCGGAGAACTCTTCCGCAATCTCCTCGCGGCTCATGACCGTATCCTCCACCACGTCATGGAGCAAACCGGCCACAATGGTCTCCTTATCCATCTCTAAGTCTGCCAGAATAATGGCAACGCACAGCGGATGGATGATGTATGGTTCCCCGGACTTGCGCACCTGATCCTTGTGCGCTTCCTTGGCAACCTTATAGGCTTTCTCAATCATAGATAAGTCATCACTCGGGTGATACTTGCGAATGCGCTCCACCAACTCGCGGTGCAGCTCTTCCTCATCAACGAAATCCTGAGTGGAGATGACCGAACGGTTCGGCTTACTGATTTTTGCTTCCAGTTGTTCAAATTCTTTGGATGATAAATCTGCCATAAGCCGCCTCCTTTCTCATTCTTTCGTATAAAAAGCCCTAGATTCCTAATTTGCACTAATTATAATAATTTCATTGTACAAAATCAATATTTTTTGGACCAAACATCCTCGTCATTTTCCCCGTAGTTGTCCACTTTTTCGAAGCCTAGGTTCTGCATCAACCGCACGGATGCAAGGTTCTTCGGGTTCACACGGCAAACGATTCTTGTTTTCTCAAGGGTTGTGTGGGCATACTCCATAATCGCCGCGCAGACTTCCGTGGCATATCCTTGCCTCTGATAGGCCGCTCCAATCACATAGCCCATCTCCACCGTATCTTCCGGCCATTCTTCCTTGCTCTCCACCCCGGCACGGCCTACAAGCGCTCCGGTGGCCTTATCGAACACCAGCCACATGCCATAGCCGTAGAAGCCGTAGATATACTGGATATAGTTCTTCTGGTAACTAAGCTCCTCTTCGTAAGGGAACAAAGGCTCAATGTAGTCCGTCATCCCCTCCCCCTCATACAGGATAAAAAGGTCCGGTAAGTCCGTAAGGCTAAGCTCCCGCACCCGCAGTCGCTTCGTCTCTAAAATCTCCATGGGTATCCCGTAAAAACGGTGATGCACCCTGGTCAGATACGCATCATCGATGCCCTCCAAATCCAGTAAGATTTCCTCACAGTGAAGTCCCGCATCCTCGGGGTCATATCCGATCACCGGCTCATTGTTGGCAATACACCAATCAATGTCCGCCTGGTTGTCACAGACCCACACATCGATATCCGGATCCACATGATAGCTTTGTTTCATACGCTTCTCCAAAAAAGTATGACTCGGAGTCCAATGGTTCCGAGTCATATCAATATTATCTCTTCGGGTTGTAGATTCGTATGGTATCGTCCTCCCAGGTCTCCGGCAGGTCGATCTCGCCCTCAAATACCGTGGTAGCCGGTCCCGTCATATAGACTTCATCGGCCGCCCTGTCATATTCAATCAAGAGGTTACCACCGCGAAGCTGCAATTCCACCGTGTTATCGGTATAGCCGTTTAGTACTGCTGCCACTGCAGTTGCACAAGCACCGGTACCGCACGCTAAGGTCTCGCCGCTTCCGCGCTCCCAGACACGCATGCGAATGTGCTGCTTGTCCAAAAGATTACAGAATTCGGTATTGGTGCGCTTCGGGAAGATGACATGGTTCTCGAACTTCGGTCCCAATTCCACCAAATCCAACTGGCGCACATCCTGATCCATAAAAATCACACAGTGTGGGTTACCCATGGATACACAGGTCACCTGGTAGATGTTGCCGTCAATCTCCATCGGCTCATCAATCATGGACTCTTCCGGGAAGGTAACCGGTACCTTAGCTGCCGTAAGCTCCGGGCGTCCCATATTGACACGAACGGAAGCTACCTTGCCGTTCTCCACATGGAGTTCTAAGGTCTTAATTCCGGCTAAGGTCTCAATGGTCACGGTGGTCTTGTCGGTCAAACCGTGATCATAGACGTACTTGCCTACACAGCGAATGCCGTTCCCGCACATCTCGCCTCGGCTGCCGTCTGCATTGTACATAGCCATCTCAAAATCAGCGACCTTGGATGGATTGATGAGAATCAGTCCGTCAGAACCGATGCCAAAGTGCCGGTCACTGACAAAAATAGAAGCCTGTTCCGGATTCGCAAGTGCTTCCTTCGTGCAATCTACATATATATAATCATTGCCACAGCCCTGCATCTTCGTAAACTTCATCCGTATCACCTCGTCTTCTTATTCGTAGAAAAAAGTTCGAACCGTCTCGTAGTTTAGGGTACCGCCAAACAAATCCAACGCACTTCCGATGGTTAGATTAATCTTGCCCTTACCCAATCGCTTCATATCCAAAATGTCGTCATAACTGCCCACACCTCCGGCATAGGTCACCGGAATGCCGTCATATTCGGATAGAATCTCTACCAGTTCTTCATCGATTCCGGACTTCTGTCCCTCTACGTCAGCTGCGTGAATTAAGAATTCATCGCAGTACTTGGACAATTCTTCTAAGAGTTCTACCGTCACCTGTTCGTGGGTAAAATTCTGCCAGCGGTCCGTCACGATATAGTAGTTGGCATGACGTTTCTTGCAGCTTAAATCCAATACGATATGTTCCTTGCCTACGGCCGCGACTAATTTCTCCAAGTTCTCATAGAGAATTTCTCCGTCGCGGAAGACATAGGAGGTTACAATCACATGGCTGGCTCCTGCGTCTAAGAACTCTGCCGCATTCTCGGCAGTAATTCCGCCACCTACCTGCAATCCCTTGGGGAATGCACGAAGCGCCGCCAAAGCCTGGGCCTTGGTGGCTTCATAGTATGGGGAATCGGACTTGTTCAACAGGATCACATGTCCTCCGTACAAGCCATCTTCCTGATAGAATTTTGCAAAGAAATCCGCCCCCTTCTCGGAGACGAAGTTCTCCGCGGCCGCGTCGCCTTCGTCTTCCAACGTAGCGCCTACAATCTGCTTGACCTTCCCATTGTGAATATCAATACACGGTCGAAATTCCATAAAAACCCCTTTATCTTTATTCGTCTACTGAGTAGTTCGGTGCTTCCTTGGTGATATGAATATCGTGTGGATGTGACTCCTTCAAAGAAGCTGCGGAAATCTTAACGAACTTCGCACGCTCATGTAACTCTTCAATAGTAGGACATCCGCAATATCCCATACCGGAACGAATACCACCGATCAACTGGAATACAACGTCCTCTAAGGATCCCTTGTATGCTACACGGCCTTCAACACCTTCCGGAACCAGCTTCTTCGCACCTTCCTGGAAGTAACGATCCTTAGAACCGTTCTCCATAGCTGCGATAGAGCCCATTCCACGGTATACCTTGTACTTACGTCCCTGATATAACTCATAATCGCCAGGAGCCTCATCACATCCTGCGAACATACTTCCCATCATGCAGACATTACCGCCGGCAGCCAATGCCTTGGTCATGTCTCCGGAGTACTTAATACCACCGTCTGCGATTACCGGAATGCCATATTCCTTTGCTACGTTGTAGCAATCAACGATTGCAGTAATCTGAGGAACACCGATACCTGCTACGACACGGGTAGTACAAATAGAACCAGGTCCGATACCAACCTTAACCGCATCAGCACCGGCTTCGATCAATGCTCTTGCAGCTTCACCGGTTGCGATGTTACCTGCAATTACCTGAAGGTCCGGATATGCAGCCTTCACCTTCTTCACTGCCTCGATGATGTTCTTGGAATGTCCGTGTGCGGAATCCAATACGATCACATCTACCTTTGCCTTCACAAGAGCCTCAACACGCTCCATCATGTTGCCGGTAATACCTACGCCGGCACCACAGAGAAGACGTCCCTGCTCATCCTTTGCAGACAATGGGTACTTAATCTGCTTCTCAATATCCTTAATGGTAATTAAACCACGCAAATTGCCTTCGTTATCTACGATTGGAAGCTTCTCCTTACGTGCCTGACCAAGAATCTTCTTCGCCTCTTCTAATGTAATTCCCACCGGAGCGGTAATTAAGTTCTCGGAAGTCATTACTTCTTTAATTTTACGGGTGTAATCTTCTTCGAATTTTAAGTCACGATTGGTGATAATACCGACTAACTTACCATTCTCGGTAATCGGTACACCGGAGATACGGAACTTACCCATAAGATTATCTGCATCCTGAAGGGTGTGTTCCGGAGAAAGAGAAAACGGATCTGTGATTACGCCGTTCTCGGAACGCTTAACCTTGTCAACTTCCTCAGCCTGTGCCTCAATTGACATGTTCTTATGAATGATACCAATGCCGCCCTGTCGTGCCATTGCAATTGCCATACGGTGCTCCGTAACCGTATCCATTGCCGCACTCATCATTGGGATGTTCAGATGAATTTTCTTCGTTAACTGTGTTCCCAAATCGATCAGATTCGGAGTTACCTCAGAATACTGCGGAACCAGTAAAACGTCATCAAATGTAATGCCATCGCCAATAAAACTTGCCATGTTTTCCTCACTTTCTTCTACAAAAACTTACAATATTTAATTAAGAAGTTTAGCAAAAAAAGTGTATGCCGTCAACGGACAGCACACACTTTTTACAGTTATACATATTACAACATGTGAGCACGAAGTTCCTCTCCGGATAACGGAGATAACTGTGCAGGAGCAACGTCGAATACGGTACGTCCGCCGGTCTGTCCGGCAGCAGCCATACGAGCAACGGCTCTTGCATATGCAACCAATACAGCTCCGGTAAACTCCGGATTGGAGTCTAAGGTCAGGCTGTACTCTACCACGTGCTTGGTTCCCTCAGAAGAGGTACCGGTATAAATAACGGAACCGCCATGTGGCAATCCGCTGTGATCACGCTTCATCTCTTCCTCAGAGATAAAATGTACGGTGGTATCGTAATCGGAGAAATAGTTCGGCATGGTCTTAATCTCGTTCTCGATACGAGCCAGATCAGCGCCTTCCTCAGCAACTACGAAGCACTCACGTGTATGCTTCTCGCGGGTAGTAAGTTCCGGATTCTCGCCGGCACGTACACGCTCTAATGCAGCCGGTACCGGAATGGTGTACTGACGTGCATCCTTCACGCCGTCAATACGACGTACAGCATCGGAATGTCCCTGGCTTACGCCCTTGCCCCAGAACGTATATGCCTGTCCATCCGGAAGAATGCTTGCTGCATATACACGGTTCAAAGAGAACATACCCGGATCCCAACCACAGGAAATCAATCCGATGTGTCCGGATTCCTTCGCTGCCTTATCTACGTTAGCGAAATGGGTTGGAATATTGGCATGGGTGTCAAAAGAATCAATGACGTTGTACATTGCAGCGTACTTCGGAGTCATCTCCGGAAGGTCGGTTGCACTACCGCCACAGATAATCAATACATCAATGTCTTCCTTGCCGGTGTCCAAATCAGCGGTAGACTTCACTGCTGCAGATGGAGTTGCAATGGTAAGACTGCTTGGGTCACGTCTGGTGTAAACAGCAACCAATTCCATATCGTTACTCTTCTTAATCGCAGCTTCTACACCGCGGCCAAGATTTCCATATCCTAAAATTCCTACTTTCATCCTTTTTCCTTCCTATAAAACTACATATTTATAAATTACATTTTACACAATCAAATTCTATCATAACACTAGGTTTTGTACAAACCCATTATTGATCTTTGGAATCTGATACCCCAATCATCTCTCCGGAATCGGCATTTATAAACTCTATATGGATATTCTCCACTTCCTTGCCGGAGAGCATGCCATATATCCAACCGTAATCATAGAGTGGCGCCACAGAAGAATATTCCGAAGCCCCCATCTTGGTACTCTTCGTCGTAATTGTAAAACCGGTATAATCATCATTATGTTCCACGTTGGTGAAATTCGGATAATCCCAGGATTCTATCATCTGGGAAAGAGACTCATCGTAACTCTCCCTGGTCTGAACCATAAGCTCCTTATACTGAGCCTTCGGCATCACATAGGTCACGCTACCATCATCATTCAGCGTTGCGGACTTATATCCAGCCTCTTCTGCCGCTTCATCCAGTTCCTCCTGTGTAGAATCATCCACATACTCCGCCGGAACTGTAAGCGTCACCTGAAACAGCCCCTGTTTCACATTCCCTGCCTTTTTACTGCAGCCGGCAAAAACCGTAGCCATTACTGCCATTGTAAAAAATAACGTTAATACTCTCTTTTCCGGGATTCTATTAGTCATGTTCTTCATAGTCCTCGTATCCGCGGAAAAAGCTAGCCGCCAAATCAAAGATAATCCAGATCCCGCCAATAAC
>JAGDAL010000152.1 GCA_017959525.1 Lachnospiraceae bacterium
TCCCAATTATGATATTCGTCGGGTCAATATTTCCTGCAACAATGTGATGCCGGAAGAATTCCATCAGTATAGCTTTTTTACGGATGCAGCGGACTTAGAGCGGAACCATAAGATTCAGGAAGCAGTGATTGAGCTGAAGCAGAAGTTCGGTAAGGATGCGGTGATGAAGGGCATGAACTTAGAAGAGAAGGGCACGACCAGAGAACGAAATCACCAGATAGGAGGACATCGCAGTGGCGACTAGACCGAAGAATAAGATGCCGGTATCGGAGCGGGCGAAGCAGTTCCTGCCGTTTGCTGCAGTGAAGGGATTGCCGGAGGCCATGGCGGCCAAGGAGAAGATTGTGGTGCCGAAGGTGGATTTATCTCCGGAGCAGGAAGACTACTTGGACGAGCAGATGCACAAGTTAGAGCGTGGCAAGATTGCGACAGTGGTGTACTACCACAAGAAGGGACAGGAATATCTGAAGGTGACGGGAATGGTGGCCAGGATAGATGCTGCCAGCCGGATCTTACAGATTGTGGATACCAAGATTTCCTTCGACGATATTTATGACGTTCTTGTCTGATTGTCTCTTGCACATGAGCGTCGTAGTGCTACAATGAACATGATGAAATAAGGGAGGACATGCATATGTGGAGTATTTCTCAAGTAAAACAGCGTGGTAAAGCAGCATTCAAGAGAAACTATTGGAAGAGTGTTCTTGTAGTTCTTTTGGTTACCGGATTAGCGACCAGCGCGGTAACTATTTCCGCACGATGGGCGGATACAGCCAACCAAGAATTGGAAGAGCGTACCTACGAAGAGGACTATGATGATGACATCTATACCAATACCGGTGCGCACCCGACATCCTATGCTATGGGACCGGGAAACGACTTTGGATTGGATAACAATATTACCTTTGATTCCGGTTATGGAGATGACTTCGGATCCTTTGATTTTGATGAAGCTTTTGGCGGGGAAGAGTATGGGGACTATGATGACAGCGTTTATATCCATAAGACTACCCTTGAGACATTCCTAGATGGATTGGATTATTTAGGCGTTCTGTTTGTAGCGATGTTATTGGGTATGATTTCCCTTACGGTGACCCTTGTTGTGGATATTCTGATTACCAATCCGCTGGGTATGGGTGGTAGTCGCTTCTTCTTATGTAACCTGCAGAAGCCGGCAGATTGCAAGGAGATTTGTTTCGGATTCGATCGTAATTATCGCAATGTGGTGAAGATTTTATTCTTCCGAGATTTGTATATTATTTTATGGAGCTTACTATTCCTTATTCCGGGTATTGTGAAGGCATACGAGTATCGTATGATTCCATACCTGTTGGCCGAGCATCCGGAGATGTCCAAGGAAGAGGCGTTTCGTATCAGTAAGCAGATGATGATGGGAGAGAAGGGCAAGGCATTCCTGTTGGATTTATCCTTCATTGGATGGATTCTGTTGTCCTTCTTCACCTGCGGACTATTATTGATTTTCTATGTAAATCCTTACATGTTCTCTACCTCTGCAGCTCTGTATGAGGTATTGAAGTACCAGAAGGGCACCAGTGCTACAGGATTCTATCGTAGTATCCCGCCGGTAACTCCGATTCCGGGATTTGGAGATCCGCAGAATCCGACTACCCCGCCAATGCCAACCTTCCAGCGCCCGGCTGCGTCGGAGGTAGAAGCACCAAGCGAGACTACGGTGGATGCCGAAACTAACCAGGATACTCCAGAGCCAAGCGTTCCGGAAGCTCCGGCAGAAGACAATGAGCATATGTTTGAAGAGGAATAAGTTAGTATAGGAAAGAACCGGAAGACAAACACTTCCGGTTCTTTTTCTTTGAATTATTTATAAAACAATCTCCAGCGCTCCAGGTCTTAAGGACAGCCCTGCTTCGTTGTGGATATGAATCTCACCGTAGTCGGCGGTTCCTACATCTACGGTGATGACGGTGCCGGCCGGAGCTAAGGCCAAATCCGGAACCGATAGAATGAGGTCCATTTCCGATAGATGATAGTCCTGCAAGCGAACCTGCTGACCATCCAACTGGACGCGAATATCATTGATCGGACTATCCTGGGTGAGGATAGCACCATGGATATAATGTATCGTCAGTTCTTCCCGTCCGGTATGTTCTAAGGATTCCATTCGCGGAGCCTCTGCGAGGATATCCTCTCCATAGACCATCTTCCGGGCAAGAAGAGAGAGGCGACGGCCCACTTCCCGCTTTTCCTTCGGGTGAATATCGTAGTAGCTGCCTAGGTCCAGGATGGAAGCTAAGCCCACTTTATCTACATGGTCCGCCACCGCCTGCTGGCAAGCACGGACGGTGCTGTAGTCTTCGTTGGTGCATTCTAACCACACGCCAAACGGGGCTAATTGCACCAGGAAGAAGTACAGGTCTTCATCCCAGAGACTTCTCCAATGCTGAATGAGGCTGGTCATTAACTGCTCGTAGAGCTTGGCGTGAGCGAGACCACAGTCTGATTCGCCCTGATACCATAACACGCCGGTGCATGGGAAGCCGGCAATACGAAGAAGCATGGTCTTATACAATCCGCCCGGACGATTGATGTTATATGGTCCCATAGGAATTAATGGGTTCTTGGCGGAACGCTTGATATAATCTAGCTGCCACTTGCGGTCACGACCATAGAGTAACGGTTCGAAGGCCTCGGCATTTTCTTTGGAATCTTCCCATGCCCAAGCTTCTAAGCTCTTTCGCTTCATCTCATCCTCAGAGTAGAGGGCGAGGGCTTCCTTATATTCGTCTAGGTAGGTCTCCAAGGCGCTACCTTCCAACACATCTTCCGGAATCCAGGAAGTCGCTGTGGTGCCACCCCAGTTGCATCCGATGATGCCCACCGGAATCTGTTCATTGCGATAAATCTCTTTGGCAAAATAGTAGCCCGGAGCAGAGAAGCAGGATAAATCCTCGGACTGATCCGGAGTGAACCAATGGCCGTAGGCCGGATTCTTCCGATCATGTCCTTCGAAACAAATCTGCGGCACATTGAATAAGTGAATTCGCTTGGAAGCCGGATTGGATTTGGCATCCAAGCGGGCATCCTCCCAGTGCGCTTCATACTTTAAAAAGAATTCCATATTGGACTGACCACAGGCCAGATAGATATCGCCAATATCGATGGAAGATACCATCACTTCCTCCGTATCGTTGGATACGGTAAGGGTAAGATTGGTGGCTGCTTCCCGCGGTGGAAAACATAAGGTAAAATCACCTTTTTCATCGGCGGTAGTAGTGGAAGTTACGTCTCCCAAAACACCGGAGATGAAATCCATCGGTGTTGTATTTCCAATAATTTTAATCTCTTTGTTTCTCTGCAGAATCATGCCGTTCTGATAGAGTAGTCCAAGTTGTAACATCTGATAAGCCTCCTAACATTCATTCTGCATTTTGCGGTATTCCGTTGGTGTGCAGCCTTTTACAATTTTAAACATACGAATAAACGCCGACAAGGAGGAAAAGCCGCAACCCAAGGCCACGTCTGTAATAGAGTTCTCTTCCTGTGCCAGCAGATTCTCGGCCATAGCAATGCGCTTCTGGTTGAGATACTTGTAAAAGGATACATTGGTAAACTGTTTAAACAATCGGGTGAAATAGAACTTGCTGAATCCCGCCTGTTCCGCCACCTGCTCTAAGGTCAGATCCTCTGTACAATGGGTAGAGATGTAATCGCAGATGGAGAGGAACTTATCCGTATATTCCTGCTGTCTGGAAATATTGGCGGAGAGCTGGTCCGCCGTATTGGTATAGTTCTGTCCAATCAAAGAGAGCATCAGTAGGAACTTGCTATAGATGAAGGACTCCGAGAAGAAGTTGTCCCGGAAGTATTCCTCCTGAATCTCAAGCACCAGCTGGCGGATGGTCTCATAGATGCCGGGATATTGCTCCGGCGTAATGAGAATGGCCGGTGAGAGCAAAGAGAGAATGGTATCCACATCCTTGATCTCTCGAAGAGAAGTGGTACCAATCTGAAAGATGATACGCTCCCCGGTCTTAGGTGCCGTTAGGGTATGAATGGTTCCCGGGCAGATAAAAAAGATATCTCCTTCCCGCAAATCATATTCCACACCACAGCACTCGGCGTGATAGCCGTTCTTGATTGGCATAATGATCTCAATCGGTGTATGCCAGTGGGCCGGGTAGTTCTCGTATTGGTTGTTATAGTAGAATTTTAATTTCGTGTTCCCGTGGTAATGCACGGTCTCCACGATTCCGTTTAGTGTTTCAATCATAGTTTCCCCTCTTTACTAACCATAGGACAACCTCTGTAGAATTGCAATATACAGAAATTGCCATGAATTCGTATATGAAACATCATTGATACTATCTCTTTTTTTATAGAAAAAGGCAATATATTTTACAAAAAACGAAAAAACTTGGAGATGTTGCATAATTTGACCGGTAACGAATCGTAGATTATTCACAATGAGGGCGATTTTGAGGATAAAAATAGCAATAATTAGGAACTGTTTTCGCAAGAATTTGAAAGCGACAGAAAGATTCCGATGCTAGTATGAGGACAGTAACACAAACGCGAAAAAATCTTGAAAAGGGGGTATTGTTTGTGAAGAAAAAGTTACTATCTATTTTACTTACCGCAACCTTAGCAATCTCAACACTTGCAGGCTGTGGAGCAAGCGGAAGCGGCAGTGGAACTGCATCCGGAGGGGACAATGGCGGAGCAGAAGAGATTACCTGGATGTTCTGGGATGATCTGAATGCAACAGAGGATTTGATTTCTCTTGGATACAAGGACGTCATTGACAGATTCAACAAGGACTACGAAGGGGTTTATCACGTAACACCGGTAACCACAAACTTGGAAGAGTACTACACCAAGTTGAACGCATTGGTAGCATCCGGCGAGACACCGGACTGCTTCATCGTAAGCCCGGGACCAAACCTTACAACTTATGTTGATCCTGGTGTAGCTGCTGATCTGACTCCTTATCTGGAGGCTGACGGATGGAAGGATACCTTCTCCAGCGACAGCGTATTCTCACAGCAGACTTACGACGGCAAGATCTACGCAGTACCGTTGAACATCGCAGCTGCTTGCGTATTCTACAACACAGAGATGTTCGAGAAGGCCGGTGTAGAAGTTCCGAAGACCTGGGATGAGTTATTGGCAGCATGTGACAAGCTTCAGAAGGCCGGTTACACACCAATCACCATTTCTGCAGGAACCGCTTGGTGCTTATCCATGTTGTGTGCATACCTGATGGACCGCGAAGGTGCAAGCCTTGCAGACATGGAATCAGGCAAGGAGAGCTGGGTTAACGACAAGACTATCGATGTTGGTAACAAGATGCTTGAGTTATCCAAGTACTTCCAGCCAACCGCAGCAGGAGATACCAACGACGTTGCAACCGCAGCATTCTACAACGAAGAAGCAGCAATCCTGATTCAGGGTTCCTGGGCAATCGGTCAGATCAACGGATCTAACCCTGCATTCGAAGAGAAGTGTGGTGTATTCCAGTTCCCTGCATTGGATGGCGGCAATGATCCAAACCGTGTTATTGCGAAGTCCGATTCTCTTGCAATGAGCGCTAAGACCGAGCATCCGGAAGCAGTTATCGCTTTGATGAAGTACTTCACCGATGACACTGCTCAGAAGTACACCGCAGAAAAAGGTGGAAAGATTCCGGTAACCAACGTTTCTTATGATGAAAATGCAGCACCTGCACAGTTGGCATACGTTATGGACATCTTCAAGAATGCATCCGGTACCTTCGGATTCTTAAATGAGTCCTTGAAGACGACCGAGGCAGGTTCTTTCTTCGATGATCAGATGGTATCCATCTACTTGGGAAGCCAGACACCGGAACAGGGATTCCAGAGCATTGAAGACTGGTACGTAGATAACATCCGCTAAGGATGAACGAAATCATTCGTTGTAAAAGGGGAATTCTATGAATAAGTTATTACAGGACAAAAAGGCAATTTGTATTTTTATTGTGCCGGGGTTATTACTTTTTACTTTTGTTCTATTTATCCCAATCTGTCAGTCCATTTATTACTCGCTGTGTAATTACGACGCACTGACACCGCCGAAGTTTATTGGATTTACAAATTATAAAAATCTTTTGCGTGATGACACGATGAAAATAGCGCTGAAGAATTCTATGTTCTTCTTGATCTTCTCCTGTGTAACTCAGTTGATCATGGGCCTGCTTCTTGCAGGCCTGTTGACCAACATCAAGAAGGGCAGAAATTTTTTCAAAAACGTCATTTATTTACCGTGTGTATTGTCTTCCGCAGCACTTGGTCTTCTGTGGATGTTCATCTTCAGCCCGAAGCTGGGTATCAACCAGTTGCTCCAGGCCAGAGGAATTCCGGGACCGTTGTGGTTGATGGATACCAAAGGATTTATTACCTTACCGATGTGGGTCATCGGATTCGTTGCCTTATGGCAGTACGTCGGACAGTCTATGATGCTTTACATGGCACAGATTTCCGGCATCAGCAAAACCTTATATGAAGCAAGCGAGATTGACGGATGCTCCAAGGCGAAGTCATTCCGCTATATTACCTTACCACTGATCAAACCGATGGTGGGAACCGCAATGAGCTTGAATGCTATTGGTTCCTTAAAATTCTTCGATTTGATTTTCAACATGACCGAAGGTGGTCCGAACCATACTACCGAAGTATTGGCAACCCACTTGTATACCCAGGGATTTAAGTATTTCAAATACGGATATGCCAGTGCCATCGGCGTCATTCTTCTGGTGTTGTGTTTGATTATGACCGGATTGATCAATACCGTATTTAAGACCGATCAATACGAGAATTAGTGGAGGGGTATATGAAACAGGAAACAAAACGGATTTCCGTTCTTAAAATAGTCATTTACATCTTTTTCTGCTTTATGACAGCACTGTATCTGGTGCCGCTCTTGTGGGTATTTTCCGTATCCTTCAAGACCAATGCAGAAATCTTTTCATCCCCGTTCTCTCTACCGAAGAGCTTGTTTGTAGACAATTACGTGGTAGCATGGACGGCGGGCAAATTGGGTATCGCTACCTGGAACTCCTTCCTGGTATGTGTGATTACCCTGCTTCTTAGTATGTTGGTTGGATCCATGATTGCATTTGCCATTGCAAGAATGCAGTGGAAGATGTCCAAGCTGGTACTGACTTACTTCATGCTTGGTATGATGATTCCGGTACACTGCGTATTGATTCCGCTGTTTACCAGATTCGCCAAGCTTGGCTTATCCAACAACCTGTGGGGATTGGTACTCCCGTACTTAACCTTCTCCCTGCCGGTAACCATCTATATCATGACCGGATTCTTTCGAAGCATTCCAAGTGAGCTCTTAGAAGCTGCATGTATCGATGGTTGTTCCATTTATAAGATTTTCTTCCAGGTATGCTTACCGCTGGCCAAGACCGGACTTTTCGTAACGGGCCTTATGACCTTCGTAGCAAACTGGAATGAATTGTTGCTGGCAATGGTATTTATCTCTGACGATAATATCAAGACCTTGCCGGTATCCTTATCGAAATTCGTAGGACCATATAATACAAATTACTCACAGATGTTTGCGGCAATTATTATTGCAATTATTCCGACCATTGCGGTTTATTGTGCTTTTTCCAACCAAATTGTTGATGGTTTGACCGCCGGCGCTGTGAAGGGCTAAAAGGAAAAAAGAGTATGAATCTAAAGCAAGCGAGAGAACGCGCGGAGGCATTAGTGGCACAGATGACGTTAGAAGAGAAGGCGTCACAGCTTCGATACAATGCACCGGCGATTCCAAGATTACAAATCCCGGAATATAACTGGTGGAATGAAAGTCTTCACGGAGTCGCTCGTGGCGGAACGGCAACCATGTTCCCGCAAGCAATCGGAATGGCCGCAGCCTTCGATTCCGAACTGATGCAAGAAATCGGTGACTGCATTTCTACGGAAGGTAGAGCACGTTATAACGAGATGTCCAAGCGCGGCGATCGGGACATCTATAAGGGACTGACCTTCTGGTCACCGAATGTCAATATTTTTCGTGATCCGCGTTGGGGAAGAGGACATGAAACCTATGGAGAGGACCCGTACTTGGCCGGAACCTTAGGGGTCTCTTTTATCCATGGGATTCAGGGCGATGGCGAATATCTAAAGGCTGCGGCGTGTGCAAAACACTTCGCGGTACACTCCGGGCCGGAAGCCATCCGTCATTCCTTCGATGCCAAGGCATCCAAGAAGGATATGGAAGAAACCTACTTAGCTGCATTTGAAACCTGCGTAAAAGATGGTGGCGTAGAGGCTGTCATGGGCGCATACAACCGCGTCAATGGCGAGCCGGCCTGTGCCAGCAAGACCTTACTGCAGGATACCCTCCGAGACAAATGGGGCTTTGAAGGCCATGTGGTGTCCGACTGTTGGGCGCTGCGTGATATCCATGAGAATCACAAAGTCACCAAGACGGTGGAAGAATCCGCAAAGCTGGCCTTAGAAATGGGCTGCGACTTAAACTGTGGATGTACCTATGAGAGCTTGCTCTCCGCCGTGGATAAGGGACTGGTTACAGAAGAGCTGATCACCAAATCCTGTGTACGGTTGTTTACCACCCGGTTCTTACTTGGACTTTTTGATGAGACATCCTTCGATTCCCTAGGATTCCTGGATGTAGGAACCAAGGAGCATGAAGCATTGGCACATCGCGCCGCCAGAGAGAGTATGGTCCTTCTGAAAAATAATGGCATCCTGCCGCTTTCCTTGGAAGGCGTGCACACCGTGGGTGTCATCGGACCAAACGCCAACAGCCGCAAGGCCTTAATCGGTAACTATCACGGAACAGCCCAGCGCTATGTCACCGTCTTAGAAGGCTTACAGGAGAAGCTCCCGGAGGATATCCGAGTATTGTACTCCGAAGGATGTCATCTCTGGAAGAACAATGTCGAGCCGTTGTCCAAGCCGTCCAACTCCGATCGATTGGCAGAAGCCAAGACGGTCTGTGATTACTCGGATGTAGTCATCTTAGTCGTTGGATTGGATGAGACCTTAGAAGGAGAGGAAGGAGATACCGGTAATTCCGATGCCTCCGGTGACAAGAAGGATTTACGCTTCCCGGGACCGCAGCGTGAGTTGATGAGAGCGGTATTGGATTGTGGCAAGCCGGTAGTGGTTGTAAACATGACCGGTTCCGCCATGGACTTGGTCTTAGCAGACCAGAAGGCAGCTGCGATTTTGCAGGCCTGGTATCCGGGTGCCTTGGGCGGAGAAGACGTAGCCGATGTATTGCTTGGTAAGGCAGCACCTTCCGGCAAGCTTCCGGTGACCTTCTATGAGAACACCAATGATCTTCCGGATTTTGAAGATTATTCCATGAAGAATCGTACCTATCGGTACTTTACAGGAACACCGCTGTATCCCTTCGGATATGGACTGACCTATGGACAGTTGGATGTTGTATTTGCAACCGTAGACTAGCAACGGGCAGTACATGCAACCATCCGAAACAATCAAACCCTCCCATGTGATGAAGTCCTGCAGGTCTATATCAAAGATGAGGATAGCGCATTTGCCGTACTGCATCCGACCTTGTGCGGATTTGCAAGAGTATCATTGGCAGCAGGCGAGGAGACAGAAGTTATTATTCCGTTATCCGAGAGAGCCTTTACCAGTGTGGCAGAAGACGGCACCCGGGATATCTTCGGTAAGAATTTCTCCGTGTATGTGGGATTTTCTCAGCCGGATGCCCGCAGTGCGGCATTAACCAAACAGGACACTATCAAAATCCCTTATCATTTATAAAAGCGAAGACAGCATCCGTTGACCCTGCGGGTGCTGTTTTCCTTTTGTAAAATATGGTACAATCTCGTAAAGGGATTTTTAAAATATTTTGGGGGAATCTATAGATGCTAAAAGTTTTTTTAGTGGAAGACGAATATGTCGTCCGTGAGGCTATTAAGAACAATATCAATTGGAGCGAGTACGGAATCGACTTCTGCGGTGAGGCAGGAGACGGAGAAGTGGCGCTTTCCATGATTCGCAAGGAATTGCCGGATATTGTGATTACTGATATCAAGATGCCTTTCATGGACGGCATTACTTTATCTAAATTACTGAAGGAAGAATTTCCTTGGATGGAAATCATCCTGCTCACCGGATACGAAGAGTTTTCTTATGCACAGGAAGCCATTCATATCGGTGTGGCCAGATATCTGAGTAAGCCGATTAACGGCGAGACACTCATTCATGAAATTGACGATCTCGGTCAGAAAATCCAAGAGAAAAAAGAAGAAGTTGCCATCGTAAAGAAATACGAGCGGGAGATGGAAGAGCGTACCGTCTTAGAGAGACAGGAGTTTTTTGACCAGTTGGTCAGCGGCGGACGGGATGCAGCCAGACTCTTAGAGGAAGCCAGAAAGCTCTCCTTAGATGTGTCTGCGGCTTGCTATAACATCCTGCTCCTTAAGGTATGGTCCGACCGCCACGATATGGAGGAATACTCCAAGACCGTGGTATCCATGGAAGACAGATTACATGATAAAGCGGAAGAGAAGCAGGCACTGCTGTTTGATCGCCACTTAGAGGGGAAGGCCCTTCTATTCAAGGCGGATTCCGAGGAAGAGATGGACGTGTTATTGCAGGAGTTTACCGCCTGGTTAGAGGAGATGTTTGCGGAGAATCGTCACATCCATTACTTCGGTGGTGTGGGACGCACGGTGCGTCGGCTTTCCGAACTTCCGGAGTCCTTTGCAGTAGCTGGACGGGGATTTGCCCATCGCTACTTAGGAGAGCCGGATGCCATTCTTTTCGATAACGATCCGGTGGTATTGCATACGGACAATCTGTCCTTATCGGAACTGAATCCGAAGCGGATGGCTCATGAGCGTGTGATTGAGTTCTTACGCCGTGGCGATTTGCCGGAAGTATCCTTCTTCGTTGAAGAGTTCATTCAGGGCCTTGGCAAGCATGCCATGCAGTCCACCATGTTCCGTCAGTATATCGTGATGGATACGTACCTTACGGTCGTAGACTTCGTAGAGAGCGAATTACAGAAATCCAGAGGCCTCATCGAGACCTTCGATGATGATCCTCGGGTGACTGCCAACGAGGATACGGCTGTTGCTTATATGAAGCGGATTGTAGAGAGCGCATTGCAGCTAAGAGAAGATATTTCCAAGGACCGTTACTACGATGTGGTACAGGAAGCCATTGCCTATATTGAAGAGCATTACATGGAGGAGGATTTCTCTCTGAACGTGTTAGCATCTCATGTGAACTTCTCTCCAAACCATTTGAGTGCGGTCTTCCGCCAGCAGACCGGTCAGCCGTTTATTAAGTACTTAACGGATTACCGCATCAAAAA
>JAGDAL010000153.1 GCA_017959525.1 Lachnospiraceae bacterium
CCGGCAGAGATGTTGGATCAGATTTATGCCATCCAGCACGATACGGGTGAGCGCGTTTCCAACGTGGTAGTCATGGGAACCGGAGAACCGATGGATAACTTCGATAACATCGTGAAGTTCATCCACATGTTATCCGATGAGCATGGCCTGAATATCAGCCAGCGTAATATTTCGGTATCGACCTGTGGTCTGGTACCGCGGATTCTGCAGCTGGCAGATCTGAATTTATCCATTACCCTGGCACTGTCGCTACACGCATCCAATCAGGAAAAGCGTGCCCAGCTGATGCCGATTGCCAATGCCTTTGAGATTCATGAAGTCTTGGATGCCTGCCGCACCTATTTTGACAAAACAGGACGCAGAGTATCCTACGAGTATTCCTTAGTAGCAGGCGTGAACGACAGCGAAGAAGACGCCAGAGAACTCTCTGAACTCATCGGTGATATGAACTGTCATGTGAACCTGATTCCGGTGAACCCGATTAAGGAGAGAGACTACGTTTCTTCCACGCACGACGCGGTTTTGCGGTTCAAGAACAGACTTGAAAAAAACGGCATAAATGTTACTATTAGAAGGGAAATGGGCCGTGATATCGACGGCGCCTGCGGCCAGCTTCGCAGGAAACATTTAGAAAGGAAGGACTGACATGCTATTTTATGCCATTACAGACAAGGGTCAGAAGAGGGCGCATAATGAAGATTATGTATTTGCCTCCGATGCTTCCGTGGGAGCACTTCCGAACTTGTTCCTTGTAGCAGATGGCATGGGCGGGCATAACGCCGGAGATGTAGCGAGCGAGACCGCGGTGAAGGTGATTCTCGAGGAAGTACGCAAGCGCAAGATTAAGTCACCGGTGCAGGCCTTAGAACAAGCCATATACCATGCCAACAAAGCCATCTATGAGTGTGCCAGATCAGACGAGAGTAAGTCCGGCATGGGCACCACATTAGTGGCAGCCACAGTGGTGAATAACCGATTACATGTTGCAAATGTCGGCGACAGCCGATTATATATAGTTCGCGGGGGCGAGCTTGTACAAGTGACCCGTGATCATTCCTTGGTAGAAGAGATGTTGCGCTCCGGGACCATATCCCAGGCCGCAGCCAAGCATCATCCCGCCAAGCACAAGATTACACGTGCAGTTGGAGCGGAAGAGGATGTTCGGATTGATTTCTTTGATGAACCGATGGATGACATTCGGGCCATCTTTTTGTGTACGGATGGCCTGTCAAACATGGTAGACGAGGAACAGATTTGCGAGGTACTCACATCAAGCAAGAAAGTGAAACAGAAAGCAGAGAGATTAGTAGAACTTGCCAACGAAGGTGGCGGCAAGGACAATATTACGGTGCTCGTAATAGATTCTACTTCTGAAGAGGTGAAGGAATGTTAAACGCTGGAACAATTATTGCAGGAAGATATGAAATCATAGAGAAAATCGGAGCAGGCGGAATGTCTGATGTCTACAAGGCAATGGATCATTCACTTGGACGTGAAGTAGCAATCAAGGTACTGAATCAGGAGTTTGCAGAGGATGCGGGATTCGTTAGTAAGTTCCGTGCAGAAGCACAGTCTGCAGCAGGCTTGGAGCATCCGAATATTGTGAATATCTACGATGTAGGAAGCGAAGAAGGCTTGTACTATATCGTTATGGAATATGTAGAAGGCATTACCTTGAAGACCTACATCTCCAAGAAGGGCCGTCTGGCATATAACGAGCTTTTAAGTATCGCAATCCAGGTAGGACGCGGTATCGAGGCAGCGCATAATAAGAACATTATCCATCGTGATATTAAGCCACAGAACATCATTATCTCCAAAGAAGGTAAGGTGAAGGTAACGGACTTCGGAATTGCCCGTGCCGCAACCGCCAATACCATCAATGCAGATATTATGGGATCTGTACATTACTCCTCTCCGGAGCAGGCACGTAACGGATACGTAACCTTCCAGAGCGATATCTATTCCTTGGGTATCGTACTGTACGAGATGTGTACCGGACGTGTACCGTTCGACGGCGAGACTACCGTAGCAATTGCAATCCTGCACTTGCAGGGCGAGATGACACCGCCAAGCGCATATGCACCGGATGTACCGATTGCTGTTGAGCGTATTATCCAGAAGGCAACCATGAAGAGCCAGGATAAGCGTTATGCCAACATGGAAGAGATGTTGACTGACTTGAAAAAAGCATTGGTAAACCCAAATGAAGACTTCGTCACCATCGCCAGCGAAGAAGGCGAGAAGACCCGTGTTGTAACCGAGGCAGAGTTGAACCAGATTCAGAAGCAGGCAGGCATTGTCGGCGTCAATGAATTGGCATCCTCCGAAGATGAGGATTGGGACGAAGAAGAGTGGGATGACGAATACGACGACGAGTACGATGATGAGTACGACGACGATGAGGATGGCCCGGTCAATCCGAAGATGGAGAAGGCAATCACCATCATGGGAATCGTAGCAGCCGTTATCATCGGAATCATTGTCATCTACTTGATCGGAAGCATCGCAGGTGTCTTCAAGTTCGGCAACAAGGACAAGAAGCAGGAAGAAGAGACCAAGACCGAGCAGACCGTAGATAAGAAGGACGACGAGGGCAAGGTAGAAGTACCGGATCTTCTTGGAATGACCGAAGAAGAAGCAAAGGCAGAGTTAAAGAAGCTGAACCTTGGATATAAGAATGCAGGAACCGCATCCTCTGATAAGTACGAAGAGGGACAGGTTATGAGCCAGAGCATGAATGCCGGCCAGAAGGTAGAGAAGAATACTACCATTACCGTAACCATCAGTAGCGGCGCAGGTAATGTATCCATCCCGAATGTAGAGAACATGAAGGAATCCGCAGCACAGAACACCTTGACCGATGCAGGCTTTAAGTACTCCATCTCCTATAACTACAGCGATACTGTAGAGCAGGGCGTCGTTATCAGCCAGACACCGGGCGCAAATGCCTCCGGTAAGAAGGGCGATACCATCGCATTGGTAGTCAGCCGCGGTAAGGAATCTGTTAGCGTACCAAACGTAGTAGGTAAGACCAGAGACCAGGCAACCTCCGAATTGCAGGCAGCAGGTCTGAATGTTGGAAATGTAACCGAAGCACATGACGATAACGTAGCAGCAGGCAATGTTATCTCTCAGGGCGTAAATGCAGGCCAGAACGTCGACAAGGGCTCCAACGTAGACCTTGTAGTCAGCAAGGGCAAGCAGCCGAATAACTACAGCATCTCCTTCACTGCACCAAGTGGTGAGAAGACACCGGAGACAGAAGTTGATACCGGTGAGGTGGATGCAGATGGTAACCCGGTTAAGAAGAAGGAAGGTGGCGATCCAATCACCACATACAACTTCACAGCGGTATCCAACAACGGAACAACCTTGTCTAGTGGACAGGTAGCAGCAGGAGCAACCTTTAGCTTCTCTGTAGATAACACATCCGAGACCATCTCCAGTGTTGTAGTTACCTTCCAGCCAAACGGCAAGACGGTTAACGCAACTGTACAGAAGAAGTAATAATACTGTTATCTAAGAAATAGTAAGCGCCGCCCGAGGATGCATGAGCATTCTACGAAGAGCCTTAAGTAACGCCGGCACTAAAAACAGCATGAGGAGGAACCGGCACGAAGTAGCCGGAGACTTCTCAGGTTGTTTTGTATGTGTCCGCTGCGTTACGACAGGAGCGAAAGCGCCTCTGAGTGGAAAGCTCATGCAGCCGAGGGCATTGGCGCGTAAAAAAAGGACTTTCATGACAGGAAGAATAGTAAAAGCAATAGCCGGCTTCTACTACGTACATGTAGAGGGAGACGGCATCTACGAATGTAGAGCAAAAGGAGCCTTTCGCAAGGAAAAGCGGAGTCCGCTTGTGGGAGATATCGTAGATATAGAGGTAACCCATGAGCAGGATAAGGAAGGTAACGTTGTAGAGATCCACGAGCGCAGTTGCGCCCTGGACCGCCCACCGGTGGCCAACGTAGACCAGGCCCTGATCATCTTTGCTGCAACGAGCCCGGAGCCAAATCTGAATCTGCTGGATCGCTTCCTCATCATGATGGAGCAGCACGACATACCGGTGATTATCGGAATCAATAAGATTGATTTGGTCGAGGATGCAGACGTAGCCAGACTGAAGGCAGTATATGAGCCGACGGGATACCCCATGATTTTCTATAGCGTGAAGGAAGAACGCGGAATGGAAGAACTGCGGGCAGCCTTAGACGGCAAGTTAACCACTTTGGCAGGCCCATCCGGCGTAGGGAAGAGCTCCCTGATCAATGCGCTGCAGGATGAGATTGAGATGGAAGTGGGGGAGCTGAGCGCTAAGATCGAGCGCGGTAAGCAGACCACCAGACATACGGAACTTATTCCGATTGGCGGTGCTACGTATATCTGTGATACACCGGGGTTTAGTACCCTGTTTGTACCGGAGGTAGAGCCGGAAGAATTGGGTGATTTTTTCCCGGAGTTTCGGGAGCCAAGTACACAGTGTAAGTTCCGGGGATGTGCCCATATGGCAGAACCGGGCTGCATGGTGAAGGAAGCGGTGGAAGAAGGACGAATTTCCGCAAGCCGCTACGAGAATTACCGCTTGTTCTATGAAGAGCGGAAAAACACAAGAAAGTATTAGAAGTAGGTAGAATAGATTGAACGAACACATTCAGAGGGGGACGCACATGAACTGTTTAGCACCTTCCATATTATCCGCAGATTTCGGACAGCTTGGAACACAGATTCAGATGGTAGATGAAGCCGGCGCCCAGTATCTGCATTTTGACGTCATGGACGGACACTTCGTACCGGAGATTAGCTTCGGATTGCCGGTGCTTCGTTCCGTGAGAAAGTACACGGACCGTATCTTGGATGTACATCTGATGGTATCCAATCCGGAGCACATGATTGCAGAGTACGTGGAAGCAGGCGCAGATATCATTACGGTGCATGCGGAGAGCTGTGTACATTTGGACCGCGTGGTGCATCTGATTAAGGAAGCCAATGTATTGGCCGGCGTGGCACTTTGCCCGTCCACCCCAATCTCTGTGTTAGAGAACATTTTGCCGGAGCTGGATATGGTATTGATTATGACCGTTAATCCGGGTTACGGCGGACAGACCTTGATCCCATATACACTGGATAAGGTCCGTGCCCTTCGCAGCATGATTCAGAAGAAGGGCTTAAACACCGACATCGAAGTCGATGGCGGCATTAACTTAGATAATGTATCCGAGGTATTGGATGCCGGAGCGAATATCATCGTATCCGGAAGTTCCGTATTCTGCGGAGATATCAATGATAACGTCGAGCAGTTCCTGGAGATTATGCGATGAGTTGCGTCATCGTAGCAGGAGGAAGTGTAGAGGATGCCCTGGTAGAGCAGTTCGCAAGAGCGGCAGACTGTATTATTGCAGCAGACCGGGGATTGGAAGCATTGGAGCGTGTGGGGATTCGTCCGCACATCATCGTTGGAGACTTCGATTCCGCATCGGCAGCGTGTGTATCCCATGTGGCGGATTAGGAAGCGCAAGGTGTACAGGTGGTACGACTGATTCCGGAGAAGGATGATACGGACACGGAAGCAGCCTTACAGTTGGCCTTCAATCAGAGTGAGGGAGATATTGTTATCCTAGGCGGAACCGGCAGTCGGCTGGATCACGTCTTAGGCAACATCTCGATTTTAGGCCAGGGTCTATCCCGAGGACGACAGGTCTTTCTACTGGATAGCCATAATCGTATTCGACTCATCGACAGCGATTTGACCGTAGCGCGAGAGGAACTCTACGGACCTTACATCTCCCTGTTTCCTTACGGAGATCAGGTGGAAGGCGTTACGTTAGAGGGATTTAAGTACCCTTTGGTGCATGCCACCATGGAAGGGTTTACATCTCTTGGGGTAAGCAATGAAGTGACTGCACAAGTGGGCAAGATTCACTTGGAGCATGGAGTTTTAATTGTGATAGAGGCAAAAGAGTAAGAAGCAGGACGATTATCGTTGCTTCTTTTCTTTTTCGGAGAGGAAACAAATGGACAAAGAAAGTAAGTACTCAACCAATGATTTGTGCCAGATGTTTGGCGTCGGTCGTGAGACCCTGCGCCATTACGAGAATCTGGGCCTTTTAAATCCGAAAATCAATCCGGAAAACGGCTATCGGGAATACGGTTACTGGGACATCGGTGCTATGGTGGATATCCTAAAATACCGCTCCGTTGAGATGCCGTTGAAGGAAGTAAAAAAAGCCATCTTTGAGATGAATTATGATGAGATTCGTTCGGCGCTGCGTAATCAGCAGGAAATCTATCGGGAGAACATCCGGCATTACCAGATGTTAGAGCGCAAGACCAACCTGGATCTGATGTATATGAGTTTTGCGGATCAAGGCATCGGCGTCATTGCCGAATTTCCGATGACGCCTTGCTATTTCCAGCCTTACGGAAATCCGCAGGATCCGGAGCAGCGAAAGATTCTACAAAAAATCTTTTCCAATAATGAGTTCTTTGCCACGTCCTGGATTTTCCCAGAGGAGGAAGACCCGGATGCAGGGCCGAGGGATTACATCGGATTTGAAACAGAACTGGAATTTGCAGAGTATTTGGGGATGACCGGAGGATTTGTTGTGGAGCCTACCCAGGCAGCCGGAGCAATCTTGGATATTACCGGCCGCGACTATATCACACGAGAGACCTTTGCGGACTTCGAGCAGGAGTTGGATGCGAAGTATCCGAATGCATCCGGAGAGCTGATTGCATGTCTTTTATCCAGGTTCTATGATAGCGATGGTGTCTATCATCAATACATGTTCACATTTAAAAAACTTAAATAGAGCAACAAAAAAACTCCCGGAAGGGAGTTTTCTTGCTTTTTTGGAATACTTC
>JAGDAL010000154.1 GCA_017959525.1 Lachnospiraceae bacterium
ATTCCTCCCTAACCAATCCGTCGACACGGTTTGTCAATGCATTCATCTATGCGGTGGTTGGCATCTTTGGAGCAATGACCGTTGTTGGAGGAGGACTGACGGTTGGAGAATTGAGCAGTTTCTTAGGATATGCCAGTCAGTATTCCAAGCCGTTTAATGAAATCACCGGAGTGATTACGGAGATGCAGAATGCCATTGCTTGTGCTGCTCGCTTGTTTGAACTGATGGATGCAGATCCGGAAGAGGATCACGGTGATTATGACCTTCCACAGGATCTGAAAGGACAGATTTCCTTCCGTGACGTGGCTTTTTCCTATGATCCAACCAAGCCGTTATTGCGCGACTTGAACCTCTCGGTACAGCCGGGACAAAAGGTAGCAATCGTCGGTCCGACCGGAGCAGGTAAGACCACTATGATTAATTTGTTGATGCGGTTTTACGATGTGAACCGGGGCGGCATATATATAGATGGTATGGATATTCGGCAGATTTCCAGAGCTTCCTTGCGCCGACAGTTTGGTATGGTGCTACAGGAGACCTGGTTACAAAGCGGAACCATCCTAGAGAATCTGCTCTTAGCCAAGCCGGATGCGACCCGCGAAGAAGTGGTGGAAGCTTGTAAGGCAGCACATGCCCATAGCTTCATTAAGCGATTGCCGAACGGTTATGATACCCGCTTGGGAAGTGACGGTGGCAGTCTCTCCCAGGGACAAAAGCAGCTTTTGTGCATCGCAAGAGTTATGCTGAATCTTCCGCCGATGTTGATTTTGGACGAGGCGACCAGTTCCATCGATACCCGTACGGAGATGAAAATCCAGGAAGCCTTCGGACGGATGATGGAAGGAAGAACCACCTTCGTGGTGGCGCATCGATTGTCTACGATTATCAACTCCGATGTGATTCTGTATATGGAGCACGGTCAGGTCCTGGAACAGGGCTCCCATGCATCCTTATTGGAAAAGAATGGCAAGTATGCAGCACTGTATTACAGTCAGTTCAAGATTTAGTAGTTAACTTTAATAAAAATGGCAGATATGGTATACTAAAGCCGTGAAGTTGACATAATTTTAAAAGAATTTATAATGTAAATCTTGAGAGTGTTTTAGGATATAAGAATCGCAATGAGGCGATGATTGTTAGAGGTATGTGAGATGGAGCAATACGTAATCAAGGGCGGCGCCCCGCTTCGTGGAGAAGTTACAATCGGTGGCGCTAAGAATGCAGCACTTGCTATTTTGGCAGCTGCAGTCATGACAGATGATACGGTTGTAATCGATAATTTGCCGGATGTTCGCGACGTCAACGTTATGATTGGTGCGATGGAAGATATTGGTGCTTCCATTGAGCGTGTGGATCGTCACACCGTTCGTATCAACGGATCTAAGATTGAGCGTCTGAGCGTAGATTATGAATATATTAAGAAGATTCGTGCTTCCTACTATTTGTTGGGAGCGTTGCTTGGTAAGTATAAGTCTGCAGAAGTAGCACTTCCGGGTGGTTGTGCCATCGGAAGCAGACCGATCGACTTACACATCAAGGGCTTTAAGGCGCTTGGTGCAGATGTAGACACCGGATATGGATTGATTTCCGCTCGTGCAGATGAGCTGATTGGAAATCACATTTATTTGGATAAGGTCTCTGTTGGAGCAACCATTAACATCTTAATGACCGCCACAATGGCGAAGGGTAAGACCGTTATCGAGAATGCTGCGAAGGAGCCACACGTTGTAGACGTAGCCAACTTCTTGAACAGCATGGGTGCCAATATTCGTGGTGCCGGAACGGATGTGATCCGTGTTGAGGGCGTGGAGCGTTTACACGGAACGGAGTATTCCGTAATTCCGGATCAGATTGAGGCCGGAACCTTCATGTGTGCTGCAGCAGTTACACATGGTGATATTCTTGTGAAGAATGTAGTGCCGAAGCATTTGGAAGCTACTACCGCGAAGTTGGTAGAAGCCGGATGTAAGGTAGTAGAATACGATGATGCCGTACGTGTCATCGCAGAAGATATGCAGTTACATCATACCGCAGTAACGACCTTGCCATACCCGGGATTCCCGACGGATATGCAGCCGCAGATGGCAGTGGTATTAGCTGTTGCAGAAGGTACCAGTACCGTAACCGAGAGTATCTGGGATAACCGTTTTAAGTATGTAGATGAGTTGGCGCGTATGGGTGCTCAAGTGAAGATTGAGAGCAACATCGCCATCATTACCGGTGTGGATCATTACACCGGAGCAAGAGTTTCCGCACCGGATCTTCGTGCAGGCGCAGCTCTTGTAATTGCAGGACTTGCTGCACATGACGGCATTACCGTTGTAGACGATATCTACTATATCCAGCGTGGATATGAAGATTTCGAAGTGAAGTTGCGCGGCTTGGGTGGTAACATCGAGCTGGTAGACAACGAACATGATCTTCAGAAGTTCATTTTGAAGGTTTCATAAGGACACTACAGGCCTCTGTCGTAAGACAGAGGCTTTTTTTCTTTTGTTGTATTTGCAATGTTATCTGACAACAAGTGTGGAAACCCCCATAGAATCAGACGAAAACTGGTTGTTTTGCCCGAGAATATGGTATAATAGCCCTTGAGAGAGATGAGGGTATTACTATGGGTAAAAAGAGCGCGCTGTGTTTTGCAGCTTTTGTTTTTGATGGGGAAAAATTGCATAACGATTTTTCGCAGAACACAACGAGTACGCGGAATTACTCTGTCATCGAATATATTGGAATGAACTATGCCCGAAAAGGGGTCTGTCGTTAACAGGCTCTTTTTCGGGTTTTTAAATTGGAGGAGTGTGTATACATGAGTCGTCCAAAGGGTAGTTACAAAGCCAGTATGATGCGGGCGTTTTCTGTTGTTATCGGTATCGCAATTAACGTAGGACTGTCCTATCTGGTCTTTCGTTTTGATTGGCCGTTATATCTGGATACGATCGGAACCATCGGTGTTGCTATGGTCAGCGGACTGTTTCCGGGTATTTTTACAGCGGTCTTCACAAATGTATTCTGTATGACATTCAATGGGGATGCAGCGTATTTTGGTTTCGTCAATGCGCTGATTGCCATCTATTCTGCATGGTATTTCCAGAAAAAATCTTTTGAAAAAATGCGCAGCATCATGCTGTTTATCACCGTTATCGGTGTGGGTTGCGGCGTGATTGCCGGCTGTATTCAGTGGGGGCTTTTGGGCTATCCGCAGAATGAGTCCATGCGGGCTTTGATGGATTCCTTTGAGATTCATTCGCCGGCATGGCGGTTCATCCAGTTCATTATGGTAAATGTTCTGGTGAACCTATTGGATAAGGGTGTTGTCGTGGGTGCTGTACTCCTGGGATTGAAATTCATCCCTAAGGATTTGACAAAGCAAATCTTGCAAAGCGGCTGGCGCCAGCGGCCGTTAACGGAAGAAGAGATGGCGCATATGTCCAATCTAAGTGGCAAGGCTGGGCGTTCCTTGCGGCGACGTATGGCGGCCATGCTCATTGGTGCATCTGTGGTTCTGGTAATCATTGTAGGTTCCATTGGTGTGCGTTTGTTCTTCGAGAACTCCAAGGCAGAAAAAACAGAGATTGCCATGAATGCGGCAAAATTCACCGCATCCATCGTAGATCCGAAACGTGTCAAAGAATATATCCGACGGGGAGAGTCTGCCTCCGGCTATAAAGAGACCTTGGCCCGTATGGAGCAGATTCGTGAGAATGCCTCCGGCGTACGGTATTTATATGTGTTAACCGTGGACAAAGATGCGGTTACCTTCGTTTTGGATTTACCGGCCAAAGAAGAATACGATTACGATGTTCCGGACGAGGAAGGTGATGATGAAGCATATGCACCGGGTACCCGTGTGGCAATCGAGGATGAATTCTTGCCGTATTTGCCGAAGCTTCTGGCCGGGGAGGAGGTTCCGGTGATTGAGAGCCGTGACAAGTGGAGCTGGATTATCACCGCCTATTATCCGATTTTGGATGAGGATGGCACATGCGTGGGATATGCGGGCGCTGATGCATCTGTGGATTTTTTGGCGGACTACCTGAAGGAGTATATCCTGCGTGTGACCTTGATTATGTTGGGATTCTTCATGCTAATCCTGGCATATGGTCTTTGGGTTATGGAAATTCACGTGGTTTATCCGGTGAATGCCATGACCTTGGCGGTCGAGCGGATTATCAATGCGGGCACCGACCAGCAATTGTTGGATTCCAGCGTGCGCAACGTTCGTTCTCTGGATATTCGCACCGGAGATGAGGTAGAAAACCTCTACAACGATGTCTGCAACTTAGCGGCCAATCAGACGGAGCAATTGCGAAGCCTTCACAGATTTGCGGAGAATACGGCGAAGATGCAGGATGGTTTGATTATTACCATGGCAGTCTTGGTGGAGAATCGAGATTCCGATACCGGTTCTCACATTCAAAAAACCGCAGCATATGTCAAGATTATTGCAGAAGGATTAAAGCGTAACGGTTACTACACCGAGAAGATGACACCGAAGTTCATGTCGGATGTGGTTCGTTCCGCACCGTTGCATGACATCGGAAAAATCAATATTTCCGATAGCGTCTTGAATAAGCCGGGCAAGCTGACGGACGAAGAGTATGAGATTATCAAGACCCATACCACTGCAGGACGCAAGATTATGGAGAAGGCCATTAGCACCGTAGAAGGTGAGAACTATTTGAAAGAAGCCAGAAACATGACGGCCTACCATCATGAGCGATGGGATGGCAAGGGGTATCCGGAAGGCTTGCACGGAGAAGTGATTCCGCTCTCTGCCCGCATTATGGCGGTGGCGGATGTATTTGATGCATTGACATCACCCCGTGTATATAAACCGAGCATTCCTTTTGAGCAGGCAGTGCAGATGATTCAGGATGGATCGGGAACACAGTTTGATTCGAAGTGCGTGGAAGCATTCATGG